>DASUPQ010000385.1 GCA_036280995.1 Actinomycetota bacterium
GGAGCTGAACTGTCCCGACCCGGCCTCCAGCGGCCAGACGGTCCGGGTGCGGCTCAATCGGTCGGGGGACCGCCAGCTCTACCGGCTCCTCGAAGCCCTCCCCGCGCCTTGACCCAACATCGGAGCGTCAGGCGGAATGACAGTCGGACGTTCCGGCGGCCCTCCGGCTGACTCTCTCTATCGACGGCGCTTTCCTGCTATGGCGAGCGGCCCCATCATGGGTCCGCCATCCGCTGTCGACTGAGGAGGCGCTCGATGGCAGTCCCGCTTTCCCTCGGCCCGATTCACCATCTGCGGCTCACCGTCACCGACGTCCAGCGGTCCCGGGTGTTCTACACCGAGCTGCTCGGCTTCCAGATCGCCATGGACGCCCCACCGCCGGCCGACGACCCCCACCACGACCTGGCCACCGACCTGCTGCAGGACGGCATCGTCATGATCAACGGCGACCTGCTGCTCGGGCTGCGCCCGGTGGACGCCGAACGGGCCAACGACCGCTTCGACCCGTTCCGCTGTGGCCTGGACCATCTGAGCTTCGGCGTGGCCGACCGAAGCGAGCTGGAGACGGCGATGCAGGCGTTCGAGGAGCGGGGCGTGGACCACAGCGACATCACCGACCTGCCACCATTTGGCATCGCGGTCCTGCCCTTCAAGGACCCCGACGGGGTTGCACTCGAGCTCACCGCCCCGCTGTAGCCAACCGAGCCGGGATCACGCCCCCACTACCGACCTGCACTAGGGTCACCGGTCATCGTGGCCCCGATGACGCGACGGTTTCCGGCCGCGAAGCAGAGCGGAACTGGAGCCAGCGCTGCACGACGTCGGTGAACCCGCGCCGGGCAGGCTGCTCGATCGGCGCCAGCGGACGGTCAGTGGGAACGCCGGGTGTGGCCAGCAAGGCGCAGAACCGGTCCTCGGTAACGCCCAGCAGCGCCGCGCCTGCTCCTGGTCGGTGACGCCTGCAGCGCCCGCCTCGACCAGGAGTTGGGTCCCGACGTGATCGTCCTGGATCTCCGGTCGACCAGCGACTTCTCCTATTCGCGGGCGATCGATCGGCGGGCGCGCTAGTCGTGCTGGGCAACTGGTGGCTCACCCGGCACCGTCGGCGTCCGTGTGCCGGACGGGATCGAAGCCGGGGCCGTGGTCGAGCTGGTGGTCGAGGTTGATGGCGGCGTTGATCAGCGACAGATGCGTGAAGGCCTGGGGGAAGTTGCCCAGCTGCTCGCCGGTCTGGCCGATCTCCTCGGCATACAGGCCCAAGTGGTTGGCGTAGGTGAACATCTTCTCGAAGGCCAGCCGGGCCTGCTCCAGCCGCCCGGAGCGGGCCAGGGCGTCGACGTACCAGAAGGTGCAGATCGAGAAGGTGCCCTCGTGGCCGCGCAGCCCGTCCGGGGAGGCGCTCGGGTCATAGCGGTAGACCAGGCTGTCGGAGACCAGCTCGTCGTCCATCGCGTCCAGGGTCGACAGCCACATCGGCTCGCGGGGGGCCACGAAGCCGACCAGGGGCATCATCAGCAGCGAGGCGTCCAGCACCTCGGTCTTGTCGTGCTGGGTGAAGGCCCGGCGCTTCGGGTTCCAGCCCCGCTCCATGATCTGGGCATAGACCCGGTCGCGCTCCCCGACCCAGCGGCCAAGGTCGGCCGGCCGGCCATGCTCACGGGCCAGACGGACCATGCGGTCAAGGGCGACCCAGCACATCAGCCGCCCGTAGGTGAAGTTCTGCCGTCCGCCGCGGGTCTCCCAGACACCCTCGTCAGGCTGGTCCCAGTGCTCACACAGCCAGTCGGTCATCTGGGAGAGCTTGACCCAGCCGGGGTGGCCCACCCGCAGCCCGTGCCGGTCGGCCAGCCAGATCGAGTCCAGCAGCTCGCCGTAGATGTCCAGCTGGAGCTGGTCGGCGGCGCCATTGCCGATGCGGACCGGCTTGGAGCCGGCATACCCCTCCCAGTGGTCCAGGATCTCCTCCTCCAACTCCGAGGAGCCGTCGATCCGGTACATGATCTTGAGCGGCCCCGACGCCTCCCCAGCCTGCTCCTCGGCGCGGTCAGAAAGCCAGCGCATGAAGGCCTCGGCCTCCTCGGTGAACCCCAGCCCGAGCAGGGCATGGATCGAGAAGGAGCCGTCCCGGATCCAGGTGAAACGGTAGTCCCAGTTGCGCTCGCCCCCGACCAGCTCCGGCAGCCCAGCGGTGGCCGCGGCCACCAAGGCGCCCGTCGGGGCGTAGGTCAGCAGCTTCAGGGTGATCGCCGAGCGGTCGACCATCTCGCGCCAGCGGCCCCGGTAGCTGGAACGGCCCAGCCAGCCCCGCCAGAACCGCGCCGTCTCCTCGAACAGGCCCAAGAGCTCCTCAGGGACCGTCCGCTTGGGTGGGCCCGGGGCGGCCGACTCCAGCACCACCCCTCCCGCCTGACCGGCCCGCACCGTCAGCGCGCCGCGCAAGTCGTTGCCGTCGCGCTGCATCGCCCGCTGCCCGGCGCCGTGGACGGTCAGCTGGAGGGTCGGGGTGTGGAACACCGCCCCCTCGTCGGTCAGCTCCAGCTCATGGGGCTGGCGTCCGTAGTTGAAGCGGGGGGCGCACTCCATGACGAAGCGCATCTGGCCGCGCACACACCGCACCACCCGGACCAGCCGGTGCCGGTCGCTGGCCCGGTGGGGGTCATCGGCCGGCATGAAGTCGATCACCTCACCGACCCCGTCGGGGGTCATGAAGCGGGTGATCAGGATGGCGGTGTCGGGAAAGTACAGCTGCTTGGCGACATAGTCGTCCCCCTCGGGGCCGATGCGGAAGCGCCCACCGTTGTCGCTGTCCAGCAGCGAGGCGAACACACTCGGCGAGTCGAACCGCGGGCAGCACCACCAGTCGATGGTGCCATCGGTGGTGACCAGCGCGGCGGTCTGGAGATCTCCGATCAGCCCATGCTCGGCGATTGGCGGATAGCGATCCATGAGGCGGTCCTCCCCTGCGTCGGGCATGCGCTGCCCTCGTAGCCGGCGCGAATGCACTGTAGTCGGGACGCGTTGAGAACGGATCACCCCGTCCGGGTGATCTCTTCCGCACGAGCTCGTAGGCCTGCCGATCTTTGCGGCGTGAGGTCAGGGCAAGTCCACGCGTCCAAGGTCCCTTGACGGTTCTCCATCAGCCAGACGGACTTCTGCATAGCTGAGCGGAGCGGGGCGAGCCGCACCCGACGGATCGACACGAGCCTGTGGACAGCCAAATCACCTCGATCGGGTGAGGCCCCTTGCCGGCGCTGGCACCATGATCGACCGGAACACCAGAGGGGCCCCGGAGGGCAGGGGCGAGGACGCCGACACCTGGTGTGGTCCTGGGGTGGAGATGGCGTCCCGGTTCGTGTGGAGGTAGGTGCGAGGTGACAGAAGGCGGGACGGCGGGACGGCCGTCGAGCGCGTTGCGGCGGGTGTTGGTCCCGCTGGCGCTGGCCCAGTTCATCTGCAGCTTCGCCGGCACCAACATGAACGTGATGATCAACGACATGAGCCAGGACCTGGACACCACCGTCCAGGGCATCCAGGTCGCGATCACCATCTTCCTGCTGGTCATGGCGGCGTTGATGATCCCCGGCGGCAAGCTGACCGACCGCTGGGGCCGCAAGCGCTGCTTCACCGTCGGGCTGGTGGTGTACGGCATCGGCGCGCTGTTGAGCGCGGCCGCCCCCGGGCTGGGCGTCCTCATCCTGGGCAACTCGATCCTTGAGGGGGTGGGCACGGCGCTGCTGATCCCGCCCGTCTACATCCTCACCACCCTGCTGCTCACCGACCTCACCTCGCGGGCCCGGGCGTTCGGGGTGATCAGCGCGGCTGGAGGTGTCGGGGGCGCATCCGGGCCCCTGATCGGCGGCCTGATCACCGACGCGATCAGCTGGCGGGCCGCCTTCGTGTTCCAGGCCCTGGTCATCGCGGTGATCGTCTGGCTCGCCCGGCGGGTCCACGATCCCCTCCCGCCCGACCCCACCCGCCCCTTCGACACCGGCGGGGCGATCCTGTCGGCGGTCGGCCTGGTCCTGGTCGTCATGGGGATCCTGGCCGCCGACAACAACGGCTGGCTGATGCTCGCCCTGCTCGTCGCGGGGGCGCTGGTCCTGGCCTGGTTCTTCCGGTCGGTGCGGGCCAAGGAGCGCGCCGGCCAGGAGCC
Source organism: Actinomycetota bacterium (assembly GCA_036280995.1). Taxonomy (NCBI): domain Bacteria; kingdom Bacillati; phylum Actinomycetota; species Actinomycetota bacterium. Next base: position 4,154 of record DASUPQ010000385.1, read on the forward strand.
GTTGTTGTCGACGGGGTTGTTCCGCAACCGGACCTCGAACCTCGGCCTGGTCACCCAGAACGCCCAGTGGCTGCTGCTCATGGGCATCTCGTTCGTGGTCGCGGCCTACCTGCAGGTCGTCCGGGGCTATGACGCGATCCAGACCGGCCTGATCTTCACCGCCGCCACAGCCGGGTTGCTGGCCTCGTCGCTGGGTGCCGAGCGCTTCGCCAAGCGACGTCCCCAACGGACCCTCATCATGGCCGGCTTCCTGGTCACCATCGCCGGCATCGCCGTCCTGTTGGCCATGGTGATCGGCAACCCCAGTGTCTGGGCCTTCGCGCCTGGGCTGCTGCTGATCGGCTTGGGGCTCGGCCTGATGCTCACCCCCTCGGTCAACGTCGTGCAGTCCAGCTTCCCCGAGGCGCTACAGGGCGAGATCTCGGGCCTCTCGCGCAGCGTCTCCAACCTCGGCTCGTCGCTGGGCACCGCGATCGCCGGCACCATCCTGGTCGCCGGCATCACCGTCACGCCCGAGCGCTCCTATGGGCTGGCCATGATCGTGCTGGCCGCGGTCGGCCTCCTCGGGCTGGCGGCGTCGGCGCTTCTGCCCCGGACCCCGGCACCAGCCGACACCACCGCGCCCAGGCCGTGACCACCGCTCCTGGCACTCGGCACGTCTAGCCCCGGCGAGCCGCGGAGACACATCCTCACCGCCGCTCCGGTGTTCTCCTGCATCGTCTAGCTACAACCGGGCCGCGATCGTCGGCCGGCGGCCCGGCTGAGCGGCGTGCGGCGCGTCTCGACCGGCTGTTCGGGATATGCGCGACCTTCGCCCAGGTAAGGCTATACTCCCGGCATTGCGCTTACCGGGGGTGTCATGGAGACGAGCGGGTACCGGATCGATGGCGCCGGCACGGCGGTGGCCCTGGTCAACGCGGTCACGACGGGCGGTGGGCTCCCGGACGCCGGCCTCGCCGAACT
>DASUPQ010000386.1 GCA_036280995.1 Actinomycetota bacterium
CACCTCCGGCACGCGGTCCTGCAACGCCAGCTCGAAGAAGTACAGATAGGCCCGATGCCAGGGCAGGAACAAGATATCCCCGTGCCGGCACTGGATGGGCAACGGCAACCCATGGAGACCGGCGTGATACTGGTAGCCACGCTCGTCACGCAGCCCCATCACCGCCAGGAAGGCCTCCCGCAGCGCCTCGACCTCCGCTGCCGCTAAGGCATAGACGCTCTTTCGAACTCCCATGGTCCCCCCACCGCGGCGTGCCGCCGGTCACGTTCATGCCGGATAGCCAGAAATCAGAGTAGCCCGGACACCAACTGCATGGTACGGCGGGCTTCGAACGGTCGAGAAGAGCGCGCTCACTCTCAAGCTCACGAGACGAACTGCCTCGCCGCCGAGGGCAGGCGAAGAGGCCGACATGAGTGCAGTCTGAGGTAGCAGAAGCCAACGCAGACTAGTGGCCCGTCGCTGAGGTGCTTTGCCATCGAGGTGGTTTGCCAGGAGCGTCGCCGACCGCCTTGCTGTTCCTACGGAGCCGCCGCCATCCAGTCGACCAACGGTGACGAGGGCTCCAGCGAAGCGTCGGCCGGATAGCGGCGCACCTCCAGTTAGATCGACAGGCCGTACATCACATTCAGCTCCTGGACCGCAACCGCCGCACCACCAACCCGAGCGATCACCAGACCGCCGGGGAATCCCGTCGATCCCGATGGTGAGAGTGACCGGCCGGGAGCAGGCAAGGCCACACAGCAGTCGGTAGGGTTGGATCAGGCGCCCGGGGCGGGGGTGACCAGACCGGCTAGCATCTGGTCAGTGCCGCAGTCCGCCACGGTGGCCGAACCTACATCCCGCCACGCGCTCTCCTACTCCACAATCCGCGACTCGAAACTGGCCGCCGACGGCGTCCGGGGTCGGCGCCAGCACCCCATTGACAGATCAGGACCTCGCAGCAGAATTATCACCAGTGCTGTAACGGTTAAGGTCGCGAGGCGATCTGCATCGGGACCTGATACCGCAGGCGCGAGCGGCCCTGGGTTGGCCCCCCCGCCTGGGGCCGCTCGCTCTATCCTCCAGGTTCGCCGGGCGGCCGACCAGCCGAGGACGGCCACCGCCGCGGCTGCTGTGGACTACAAGGCTCGTTGAGCGGTCACGAGAGGGAGGCTAGGATCCGGACCCACCAGGCAGGAGCTCAGCCTCCCGACCTTCGTTGATCACAACACCGACGCTTGCTGAGGGCCACGTAATGTCCGCCGGTCCGAGCCGGCCTGCTCGGCCATTGCCAGCCCGATGGGGTCCTTTACCGAGCGCCCGGGTGCAAGTACTCCACCTGCCCTGCAGGTGGGCAGGCTCCGACCAGGCCGGGACAGCCATACCAGCGGCATGTCCCAACCACGTCCAGATCGACTCCACAGCGGCAGTGGCGTCGGGCGGTCCTGGTCAGACCTCGTCGACGACCGCTGGCAGGACCTCCTGGGGCGCCTGGAGGCAGCCGCGAATGAAATCGAGGAGATCGAGCTCCCCGTGGAACGTCGCCCCACGCCGTGAGGCCACGTGCTCGACTACGCCGCTGAGGGGGCGCCGTTCATCGTTCTCCTCACCGGCTGCCGGTGTCCAGACGCGCACCAGGAAGGTCTGCATGCGCTCATGGTGCGGCGCGGGCCTTAGCGTGGCCTTAAGGTGCCCTGAAGGCGCCCCTATCCGTCGCGGGCGTTGGGCGGCTGGCGGCTCGCCGACGGGAATGGCGTTGGCTCGACCCCCAGCTCGTCCATCTTCTGGCCGTAGATCCGGTAGCGACGGCGTGCCTCGCCGTGGCGGCCGGCCGCCGCCAGCGTGGCCACCAGCCCCAGGTGGGCCTCCTCGTCGTAGGTGTCGCGCTCCAGCACCCTGAGGTGGTGGCGGACGGCCAGATCGTGGTCGCCCGCCGCGGCGGCCGACCGCGCCAGGGTCCTCGCGACCGCCAGGTAGACCGCCCTTGCCTCCTCCCGCAGCGACACTGCCCAGTCCTCGTAAGGGTCGTCCTCCAGGAAGTCGCCGGTGTAAGCGGTCTCCGCCGCAGCCAGCAACCACAGCGCCTCGGCCCGCTCGCCCGAGGCGAACCGGTCCAGCCCGGCCGCCGCCGCGGTCAGGAACTCCTCCACGTCGATGGGCACGTGGGCCAGGGCGACGACGTGCTTGTCGGCCTGGACGAAGCGGTCGGAGGCGTAGCGTCGCTCCGGGTCGAGCACGGTGCGCACGGTCGAGAGGGCGACCGAGAGCCGGTTGGAGAGCCGGGCCGGGTCCTCGTCTGGCCACAGAGCCTCCATCAGCGCCTCCCTCGGCACAGCATGCCCTCGCTGGGCGACCAAGACCTTTAGCAGCTCCCGGGCCTTGCGGGACTGCCACTCCTGCACCGGTACCGGCTCGCCCGCCCGCACCACCCGGAAGCCGCCGAGCGCCTGGATGCGCACCGGGTCGCGCGGCGGGGCAGCGACCGCCCGCAGCAGCCCGGCCGCGACCTCGGCACCGACCCGCACGCCGAGCGCCCGCAGGCGCTGCTCGGCCTGCTCGACGGCGGGGGAGCGCACCCCCCGAACCCCTCCCGGTCCACCGGGGAACCCCGAGGAGGTTCCCCGGTCCCCGGCGGCCGGTCCGGCGAGGCGGGCCTGCGCGAGCGCGTTGCGCGCCTCGCCGAGCCGGTTGCCGATGGCCGCCCAGATCGACGCCGCCTCCCGCAGCCGCGGCAGTTCCCCGGCTGGGTCGGGTGCGGCCAGGGCGCGCAGCTCCAACGCCTCGGCCAAGCCGGCTCGATCGCGACGGGTGCCGGCGGCAGCGGCCGCGGCGGCCGCGGCGGCCGACGCCCGCTCCCGCTCGCCGGCAGCCAGCGCCACCCAGCCGGCGGCGAGCTGAGCCTCAACCCACGCCATGCCCGGCCCGTAGCCGAGCGCC
>DASUPQ010000387.1 GCA_036280995.1 Actinomycetota bacterium
AGCGCGTTCCCCGCGCTCAGCGCCAACGGCCTGGTCACCGCCTTCCACTCCAGCGCCACCAACCTGGTCGCGGCGGACACCAACGCAACCCTGGACGTCTTCGCCCGCACCTCGTGAGACGTCACAAGACCCACCACGCCACAGCGGCGGCCCGATCCCGGGCCGCCGCTGTGGCGCAGCCAGAGCCACGTGACGCGTAAGGTGCTCCTCGCCCGACTACTGGCTGGAGCACTCTCTGCCACGTCTGATCGTGCTGCACGACCTGGACTCGCGGCGTCCAATTGGGCTCACGTGACGAACCAGGCGGTCGACTGCTTGGACAGAGGAGCGAACGCGATGGGGATGAGGGCGCAGTACGAGCGGCTACTACCGAGGAGGTGAGCAGATGACCCAGCGCGGCAACACGCCGGACCCCGTCCCGGGGGGCGAACGCCGGGCGACCTTCCCCTCACCGACGCCGACGTCGAGGCCATGGCCGGCGAGACCGAACACGGCTACGACGTCGATCAGATCCTGCAGCGCCGCCGCGCCGGCCGCCCGAGGCTCGGGTCCGCGGCCTCGACCGTGGAGTCCGTCCGACTCGCCCCCGAACTCAAGCGCGACCTGCTCCTGCGCGCGGCCCAAGATCACACCAGCGTCTCGGAGGTTACTCGCCGCGCTATCGGCGATTACCTACGAGCCGGCTAAACCACACCAGGACGCCAGCAACACCCGCCCTGTAGTTCTCTCGCCGTACGACAGACCAAGAAATGGGAGCACGTTCCCGAACAAGGCGGCCCCGGCAATATGTCCCCAGACGCCGGGGGAACCCGCCAGCCGGACCTGGCGCATGCTGAGCTGAGGGTGACCACGACCGAGCCGACCAGAATGTTGGCCCAGGCGATCCAGCGCAGTTCGACAGCGGCTGCGGCCAGGTGGCAACTGGCGGTGACGGTAACGGTGAGGGCCACAGCGTCGGTGGCCACCCGTCACGATCTGGAAGCTCGCTGCGGCCAATCCCAGTAGGCCGGGCGAAATGCCCCACACCGCTGGCCGAGTGGGGCGACCTCAGCGACAGCGGTCGTCGACCTGTTCATCATGTTCACTCCCCTATCCGTGGCCACACCAGACCGCGCTCGATCGAAGGCTCGCCGGCCCCCCGGATCGGTCGCGTCACCGGGGATACACACAGAACTCGTTGCCATCGGGATCGGCCATCACCACCCAGCTGACCTCGCCCTGGCCGATGTCGATGCGGGTCGCCCCAAGTGAGACGAGACGCTCGACCTCGGCGTCTTGGTCGCCATCCGCGGGTGCGAGGTCGAAGTGCAGCCGGTTCTTGCCGGTCTTGGGCCTCACCGGCGGGCCGCCCCAGGTGATCTTCGTGCCGCCGTCCGGCGACTGGATCGCGGTCTCTAGGTCCTGGTCCCAGACCAGCGGCCAGCCAAGCGCCTCGCTCCAGAAGTACCCGACCTCTTGGGAACCGTCGCTGGCGAGTGCGCCGATGAAGCCGGTGTCGGCGAGGAAGTTGTTGTCCGGCGGGATCACGCAGAACTCGTTGCCTTCGGGGTCGGCGAGCACCACGTGACCCTCCTCGGGGCGCTGGCCGACGTCGATGTGCCGGCCACCGAGGCTCAGCGCCCTCTCGACCGTCGCCTGCTGGTCGTCGAGCGACGTGCTCGTCAGGTCGAAGTGCATCTGATTCGGGCCGGACTTCTGCTCCCGTGAGGGGAGGAACCGGAGCCGGAACCCGGTGTCATCGCTTGGCGGGAGCACGATTCCGCCGTGCGGGTCCTCGGCCGTCTCCCGGCCCAGGACGCCGCCCCAGAACCGCGCAAGTCCGAGCGGGTCGTTCGCGTCGATGCAGAGCGCGATGAGCTGAGTCGTCATTCTGTACCTCGATCTGTTGACTGGGTGGTACGTAACCGATTCCCAGGAGGGTGGTTGGACAGGTCGCGCACCCCCGGGATATCACCGAGCTGCCGTGGCGATGGCGAGGGTCGGACAGGTCCTGCTGGCATGGGTCCACCACCAGCAGCGCCGGCACGGCCAGCGGGTCGTGCCCGCTACCGGGCGCCACCAGCATCGGGCACCTCCGAGCGAATGTCGCGGCCGCCACCGATCGACGGACCCGGGCCATGACCCTCGATCAGCTGGTCCGCTGGCTGACCTGAGCGTCGCCACCTCGGATCAGGATCGAATGTTCTGTGACGGTCGCCCGGTACGCCGGAGCGGCTCGGGCCGGACGCATTCGACCTGGACCGAAGTTCCGCACCGCGGGCAATCGAGACCCGAAGAAATCCGCGCACAGATC
>DASUPQ010000388.1 GCA_036280995.1 Actinomycetota bacterium
CCGGCTGCGCTGCGGGTCCATGACCTGCGCCACACGTGCGCGAGCCTGCTGATCCGCGAGGGCGCCAGCATCGAGGCCGTGCAGCACCACCTGGGCCACAGGTCGGCGTCGATTACCCAGGACCGCTACCGGCACCTGTTCCCGGAGGAGTTGGACCACCTGGCCGACCGTCTCGACCGGCTGCACGCGGAGGCTAGCGTGTACCGACGCCCTGGTGGCCGCCCTTCGGGCAAGGCAAGGGCCTGGTCGGTGACCAGGCCCTTGTGGTGGAGGTGGGGAGACTCGAACTCCCGTCCCGCGGCGTCGTTCCAGGGCTTCTCCGAGCGCAGCCACCGGTTGAGGTTCGGACCCGGGCTGTCCGGTGGCGACGCTCCCGGGTCCTAGCCAGCCAAGGTGTTCCCGGGACGGGCGCTGGCCTCCCGTCCCAGGTGAGCCTGCTATCGACGCCCGACCCGCTCCCGCAGGCGTGGAGCGGCGGACGGCTGTCTAAGAAACCTTAGGCAGCGAGCGCGTAGTTAGGCTTGGCGCTTGTGGTTTTCGCGGTTTGGTGCGGAGCCCCGCGAACTCCGGCTCGCTTCCCCTGGATCGATCCGTCACGGTCGAACCCAGGCACCCCCGTATGGTGTTGTCAACGCCCTCCATTGTAGCGATGTTCCGGTAGGCTCCGGCCATGGCTGGAGCAGGTGTCATCGCCGTCACCGGGGTCACCGGCGGGCTGGGCGGGCGGGTGGCCCGGCGGCTTGCGGAGCAGGGCGCCCGACAGCGGCTGGTGGCCAGGGACCCGGCGCGGGCGCCGGCGCTGGCCGGGGCCGAGGTGGCCACCGGGAGCTACGACGACCGCGACGGGCTGCGGCGGGCCTTCGAGGGGACGCAGGCGCTGTTCATGGTGTCGGCGTCGGAGGACCCCGACCGGATGCGGCTGCACTCCAACGTGGTCGAGGCGGCGGCGGACGCCAAGGTCGAGCGGGTGGTGTACACCTCGTTCTTCGGGGCGTCGCCGGACTGCACCTTCACCTTCGGGCGGGACCACTGGCACACCGAGGAGCGCATCCGGGGCAGCGGGCTGCGCCACACGTTCCTGCGCGACAGCCTCTACATCGACTTCCTGCCGCTGATGGTCGGGGCCGACGGGGTGATCCGGGGGCCGGCCGCCGACGGCCGGGTGGCCGCGGTCACCCGCGACGACATCGCGGACGTGGCCGTGGCCGTGCTGCTGGACGACAGCGGCGGCCACGACGGGCGGACCTACGACATGACCGGGCCGGAGGCCTTCACCATGGCCGAGGCGGCCGAGGAGCTGTCCCGGGTCACCGGGCGGGCCATCACCTACCACGCCGAGACCCTGGAGGAGGCGTACGCGTCGCGGGCCCACTACGGCGCCCCCGACTGGGAGGTCGCCGGCTGGGTGACGACCTATGCCGCCATCGCCAACGGCGACCTGGAGGCGGTCAGCGGCGACGTGGCCGCCGTCGCCGGGCACCCGCCGATGAGCCTGGCCGAGTTCCTGCGCCGCAACCCCGACAGCTACCGGCAACTGCGGGAGGCTCCGCCCCCCGCATCCCCCCCGAACACCGACCCGGGTGGGGCCGCGACCTAGCCTCGCGTGCGGGCCTTGCGGACCCGGGCCATCTCGCGCTCGGCGTCGCGCTTGGCCAGCGACTGGCGCTTGTCGTAGGCGCGCTTGCCCCGGGCCAGGCCCAGCTCGACCTTGACCAGCTGGCCCTTGAAGTAGATGCGCAGCGGGACCAGGGTCAGGCCGCGCTCGTTGATCCGGGCCGCCAGCTGGTCGATCTGCTTGCGGTGGAGCAGCAGCTTGCGGGGGCGGGTCGGCTCGTGGCCCTCGTAGCCGGTGTGGGAGTAGGCCGGGATCTGCATGTGCAGGACGATGTCGCCGCCGTCGACCACGGCGTAGGCGTCCTGGAGGGACGCCTTGCCCTCGCGCAGGGTCTTGACCTCGCTGCCCCGCAGGACCACCCCGGCCTCGATCGTCTCGAGGATCTCGTAGTCGTGCCGGGCACGGCGGTTGGTCGCGACCGTGCCCGGGGGCTCGCGCCTGGGCATCTGCGGGGACCGCCGGCCTAGATCCGCACGTACTTGCGGAGCGCCAGCAGGCTGGCCAGGGCCGAGGCGACCACCCCGAGGGCCAGCAGCACCACGCAGGAGGCGTAGAACTCGCGCATCCCGACCGCGGGCAGGATCTGGAAGATCGACACCTGGTTGCGGACCCGGTCCAGGTAGAACATGCCCGCCCGGAGCAGCCCGAAGGCGATCAGGGTGCCGAGCAGGCCGGCGACCACGCCCTCGGCCAGGAACGGCAGCCGGATGTAGGTGTTGGAGGCCCCGACCAGCTTCATGATCTGGGTCTCCTTGCGCCGCGCGAACGCGGCCACCCGCACCGTCACCGCGATCAGGACCACGGCGGCGATGCCGAGCACCGCGGCCAGCACGAAGAAGGAGTTCTTGAGCATGTTGAGGACCGCGAACAGCCGCTCGACCAGCTTCTTCTGGTCGATCACGGAGTCGATCCCCGGGTTGCAGACCTCTTTGCCGCGGTCGTTGAAGGTGCCCGAGCAGAACTCGTCGTGGACCTGGGCGAACTGGGTCGGGTCCTTGAGCTTGACCCGGTAGCTCTCGGGCAGCACGTCCGGGCTGACGTTGCGGACCATGTCGGGCGAGTCCTTGAACTGGTCCCGGAAGCGCGCGTAGGCGTCCTCCTTGGACTCGTAGTAGACCCGCTCCACCACCGGCACCGCCTCCAGCTGGCGGCGGATGTCCTCGCGCTGCTGGGCCGGGATCTTGGGGGCGAGGAAGACCGAGACCTCGATCTTGTCCGACCAGTAGCCGCCGAACAGCGACACCTGCTTGCCGGCCAGCAGCGCGATCCCGAACAGGGTCAGGCTGATGGCGACGATGATGACCATCGAGATGGCCAGCAGGAGGTTGCGGCGGAACCCCCGGTAGGCCTCGACGGCGATGTACGACAGCCTAAACGCCAAGGTCGTACACCCCCCGCTCCTGGTCGCGGACGACCTTGCCGTGCTCCAGCTCGACCACCCGCTTGCGCATCTGGTCGACGATGCGTTCGTCGTGGGTGGCCATGACCACGGTGGTCCCGGTCCGGTTGATCCGCTCCAGCAGCCGCATGATGTCC
>DASUPQ010000389.1 GCA_036280995.1 Actinomycetota bacterium
TCACGTTCGAGCGTGTAATATCTCGCACTTCATGACACAAGTTCAAGGCCGGAGTCCTCACGCGGCCTTGCCAGCCAGGACCCAGCATTCGCAGTGGCGCTACCTGCGCTCTTGGGCTCGCCCTTCCAGGAAGTACGTGACGATCTCTCCCTTGCCCTTGACCTGGATCGGTCCCCGCCGTTCGAATCGGTAGCGATCGCAGAGCCGCTGGTGGGTGCGGGCCGTCACCTGGATGCAGCCGGGCACCCCGTGGGACTCCATGCGGCTGGCCGTGTTCACGGTGTCGCCCCACAGGTCGTAGCTGAACCTGCTTGTTCCAATGACGCCGGCGACCACCGGGCCGGTGTCGATGCCGATGCGAACCGCTAGTGGCCGGCCGCTCGGGTCGCGGCGCCCGGCCACCGCCGCGCGCATCGCCAAGGCCATCTCGGCGATCGCCTCGGCGTGGTCGGGGCGCGGGTCTGGCAGGCCTCCAACCACCATGTACGCGTCACCGATGGTCTTGATCTTCTCCAGCCCCCGCTCCCGAGCGAGTTGGTCGAATACCGAAAAGAGGTCGTTCAGACCCTCCACCACCTGCTCCGGCGCGATCCGCTCGCTTCGTCTGGTGAAGTCGACGATGTCGGCGAACAGCACGGTGACGTCGGAGAACCCGTCTGCGATCACTCCCTCGGTCTGCTTGAGCCGGGCCGCGATGGAGGCTGGCAGGACGTTGCGGAGCAGCCGTTCGGACTTCTCCCGCTCAAGGTCCAGCTCCCGGCGGTTCCGCACTGCCTCTCCGAGCAGCAGCACGGCCCCAAAGAGCACCACATCCGGCACGCTGTCATCGAGCACCTGCCGCGGCGGTTCCGGATCGACGAAGATTCGAAACAGCAGCGGTCCGCCCGTGAACCAGACGGCCACTGCAAGTGACCAGCGGGGATGGCCGGCGGCCCAGGCGGTTGCGAGCGCCACCGACAGCGGCACCGCCGGGCGGATGCCGGCGTAGTCGAGTACGTAGTAGAGCTGCAGGGCCGCCGCCGAGACGACCAGCACGGCCACCGGCCAGCGCCGCCGGACCAGCACCAGGCCGGCGATCGTGAGCCCCAGCAGATAGGCGAGCGCGTCGGGGGGCCGGCCCGGCTGGGGGGCCACGCCGATCGCGATCAGGATCGCGGTCGCGACGACCAGCGCCAGGCCCACGTCAAGGATCGGCCCAGGGACGTGCTGCATCCGCTGCCGCAACGACGACACGTCCGGGTGCTCAAGGGACATGCTGGGTCTCCTGGCGGATGTGGCGCTTGCCATGTCGCTGACCAACGGGTCTAGTTCGACCTGCACAGACGGCGAATGGCGGCGAATGCTTGGTTGTCGAACACCGAGGAATCGTGTCGATCGTAAGGCGGGGGAGCACACCTGAGTATCAACGTCATCCGAACCGCCGGGCGGTGGTATGTCCAGCGCGGAGGTGAGGCGTTCGCGGTTGATGCCGACCTTCCCAGCACGGCGGCGCTTCTCGGCGAGGGTCTGGAGGCGGTGCGAGCGGCCGGCTTGGCCGTGCGGGGTGGGGTGCCGGTCGACCAGCTCGTGTTGCAGTCGCCGGTGACGACCCCGTGTCGGGTGGTGGCCCAGGCGGTGAACTACCGGGGCCACGCCCGGGAGTCCGGCTTTGGCGAGAGCCCGCCGGCCGTGTTCTTCCGCAAGAGCTCGGCATCGGTGAGCGGGCCCACCGACGACGTGGTCAGGCCAAGGCATGTGCGACTGCTCGACTACGAGCTGGAGGTTGGCCTGGTCATGCGACGCCGGCTAACGGTCGGGACCACCGTGGCCGAAGCCGACCTGCCCAGCTACGTTGCCGGGCTGGTGATGTGCAACGACGTCACCGCCCGCGATGTCCAGTTGGAGAAGGGCCAGTTCTACGAGAGCAAGTCCTATCCGACCTTCACCCCGACCGGCCCTCGCCTGGTCCTGCTCGACCCAGAGGACTTCCCGCGGCTGGCCGGGCTGCGGCTGCGGCTGTGGGTGAATGGCGAGCTGCGCCAGGACGGGACGGTGGCGGACATGATCACCCGGCCGGCGGCCGCGCTGACGCTGCTGGCCCGGTTCCAGCCACTGGATCCAGGCGATGTCCTCTTGACCGGCACGCCGGGCGGCACCGCCCTGCAGGCGCCGCCGGCGGTCATCGAGAAGATGGGGGACCTGCTGCCGACGCCGCTCAAGTGGCGGGTGTTCTTCTCCCGGCAGGAGCGCAACCCCGCCTTCCTCAAGGCGGGGGACCAGGTCACCGCGTCGATCGCCACCGGGGACGGGGCGCTGGACCTCGGGACCCAGCGCGTCACCATACGGGACCGCCCATGAGGCCTCATGCTGCGGAAACGTCTGGTTGACCAGGAATGAGCGTCGGCCGAGAATGCAGGCTATGAGCTGCCCTGTCGCCGAGGTCGCCGGCGCGTTCCGTCGCCATGGTCCGCGCTGACCCGTCGGCGGGTGCGTTGGCCGGCCGGGGCGCCGAGAGCCGGTTCCTTGCCGCCAGCGACGGCATCAATCTCCACTACCTTCGCTGGTCCAGCGGCCGGTCACCCCCAAGGGCGGCGATCATCTTCCTCCACGGCATCGCCAGCCACGCGGGCTGGTTCGGGGAGACAGCCGCCGATCTCAACAGCCAGGGCGTGGTTGTCTATGGGCCGGACCGACGTGGTTCGGGCCGCAGCGGCGGACCCCGCGGCCACCTTGAGCGCTACGGTCGTGCGCTGGACGACGTCGAGGAGATGGTGCGGCTGGTCTCCTCCGAACACCGGACAACGCCCATCTTCCTGGCCGCCTCCAGCTGGGCGGCCAAGCTGGCCGTCGTCTACGCCGCGCAGCGGCCCGGCTCCCTATCGGGGCTGCTGCTCCTCGGCCCCGGGCTCCTCCCTCGGGTCAACCTGTCACCGACTCGACAGCTCTTCGTCGTCGTCGGCCACCTGGTCGCTCCGACGGCTCGCCTGCCCATTCCGCTGACGCCGGAGCTGTATACGGCCAACCGGCCGTATGTCGACTTCATTCGAGGAGACCGGCTGCGCCTGCTGGAGGCGACGACCCGGTTCTTCTGGGAGACGGCACGTCTGGACCGTCAACGCGCGCGCGCCTCGGCCCGCCTGAAGCTCCCGCTCCTCGTCCTCCAAGGCCAAGACGACAAGATGATGGATGTCACCAGGACGCGTCGCTGGTTCTCCCGG
>DASUPQ010000390.1 GCA_036280995.1 Actinomycetota bacterium
CCACCAGCCGGGGCTGGCAGGCGCGGCTCGCCCCGCTGATGGTGGCGCTCGCCTCGTCCAGGCTCACGGCCCGGGCGACCCCGGGAGCACCGGCGGCGGCCCCGTAAGCGCTCCCGTCCCGGGCGACGCCGGCCTGGCCCCCGGCGACCGCCGCCGGCGGGTCAGCTGGGAGGGTGCTGCCGAGCAGCACCCCGCCCCCGCCGCCCCCGCCGGGGCCGCGGGGCACGGCGTCCGTGTTCGGGCCGCCGGCGCCCCCTTGGGCGTTGACCGTGATCCCGGCCAGCCCGGCGTCCGCCCCGGCGCCGGAGAGCAGGAGCACGCTCCCGCCCCCGCCGCCCCCGCCGGCGCCGTCGCCGACTTCACGGGCGCCCACGCCGGCCCCAGCGTGCGCCGGCTGGCCCGGGAGCTCGGCGTGGACCTGAACACCATCAAGGGCAGCGGCGAGAAGGGCCGGATCCTCAAGGAGGACCTGCTCGCCGCCGTGCGCGGTCCCGCGGCCGCCCCGGCCGCCGCCGCGGCCCCGGCGGGCGCCGGCATCCCCGAGATCCCGGCCCAGGACTTCTCCAAGTTCGGTCCCGTCGAGACGGTCCCGCTGCCCCGGATCAAGAAGCTGTCCGGGCCGTTCCTGCACCGGTCGTGGCTGAACGTCCCCCACGTCACCCACAACGACGAGGCCGACATCACCGAGCTCGACGCCTACCGGCGCGAGCTCGACACCGCCGCCAAGGCCGAGGGCTACCGGGTCACGCTGCTCGCCTTCCTGATGAAGGCCGCGGTGTCCGCCCTGCGCCAGTTCCCCGAGGTCAACAGCTCGCTGTCGCCCGAGAAGGACGCGCTGATCCTCAAGAGCTACTACCACATCGGGATTGCCGTCGACACGCCCGGCGGCCTGGTCGTGCCGGTCATCCACGATGTCGACCGCAAGGGCGTCACCGCCCTGAGCAAGGAGCTGGGCGAGGTCTCCAAGCGGGCCCGCGACGGCAAGCTGTCGCCCAACGACATGTCCGGGGGCAGCTTCACCATCTCCAGCCTCGGCGGCATCGGCGGGACCAGCTTCACCCCGATCGTGAACGCCCCCGAGGTGGCCATCCTCGGCGTCGTCCGCTCCAGGATGTCGCCGGTCTGGAACGGCTCGGAGTTCGTTCCCCGCATGATGCTGCCGCTGTCGCTCTCCTACGACCACCGGGTGATCGACGGCGCCCTGGCCGCCCGGTTCACCCGGACCCTGGCCACCGTGCTCGAGGACGTCCGCCGCCTGCTGCTCTAGTCGGGGAGGACCCATGGAGATCCGTATCCCGGACATCGGCGACTTCGCCGACGTGCCCGTGATCGAGGTGCACGTCAGCCCGGGCAGCGTCGTGGCGGCGGAGGACCCGCTGGTCACGCTGGAGTCGGACAAGGCGACCATGGACGTGCCGTCGCCGGTGGCCGGCACCATCGCCGAGGTCCGCATCGCGGTCGGCGACCAGGTCTCGGAGGGCGACGTGGTGGCCACGCTCGAAGGAGGGGAGCAGCCGGCGGCCCCGGCGAAGGAGCGGGTGCACGAGAGCGCCCATCCGGAGGCGCCCGAGCCGGCCGGCTACGGGTCACCGGCCGGGGTCTACGAGCGCCTCGAGGTCCGGGTGCCCGACCTCGGCGACTTCGAGGACGTGCCCGTGATCGAGATCCACGTCACCCCCGGCGACAGGATCTCGGCCGAGGACCCGCTGCTCACCCTGGAGTCCGACAAGGCGACCATGGACGTCCCCGCCCCGGCCGCCGGGACCGTGGCCGAGGTCCGGGTCGCCGTCGGCGACACGGTGTCCGAGGGCGACGTGATCGTCGAGCTCCAGACCGGCCAGGAGGCGGCCCCGGCCCACGCGGACCCGGTCGCCGCCCACACCGCCCCGGCCCAGGTCCAGACGGCCCCGGTCGCCTCCGCCTCGGCGGCCGGCATCGAGGCCGACGTCCAGGCCGAGGTGCTGGTGCTGGGGGCCGGGCCCGGCGGCTACAGCGCCGCCTTCCGGGCCGCCGACCTCGGCAAGTCGGTCGTGCTGGTGGACCGCTCCCCGATCCTCGGCGGGGTCTGTCTCAACATCGGCTGCATCCCCTCCAAGGCCCTGCTGCACGCGGCCCGGGTGATCGCCGAGACCAAGGAGATGGCCGAGCACGGCCTGTCCTTCGGCGAGCCGGCCGTCGACCTGGACAAGCTCCGGGGCTGGAAGGAGTCGGTCGTCAAGCGGCTCACGAACGGCCTGGCCGGCCTGGCCAAGCAGCGCAAGGTCAAGGTGGTCACCGGCTTCGGCACCTTCGCCTCCCCAAACCATCTGGAGGTCCGTGCCGACGACGGCTCCACGACGATGGTGGGGTTCGAGCAGGCGATCATCGCAGCCGGCTCGGAGCCGGTGACCCTGCCGTTCATCCCCCACGACGACCCACGGGTGATCGACTCCACCGGGGCCCTGGAGCTGGCCAGCGTCCCCGAGCGGCTGCTGGTCGTCGGCGGCGGGATCATCGGCCTGGAGATGGCCACCGTCTACTCCGAGCTGGGGTCGCGGATCACCATCGTCGAGCTGCTCGACCAGCTCATCCCGGGCGCCGACAAGGATCTGGTCAACCCGCTGTTCAAGCGGATCTCCAAGCGGTACGAGGCCATCTACCTGACCACCAAGCTCACCCAGGTCGACGCCACCGCCGACGGGCTGGTCGTCCACTTCGAGGGGGCCAAGGCGCCCGAGACCGCCACCTTCGACCAGGTCCTGGTCTCGGTCGGCCGGCGCCCCAACGGCCGCGCGGTCGGGGCCGAGAAGGCCGGCGTGGCCGTTGACGAGCGCGGCTTCATCGGCGTGGACAAGCAGCTGCGCACCAACGTGGCCCACATCTTCGCCATCGGCGACGTCGTCGGCCAGCCCATGCTGGCCCACAAGGCGGTGCACGAGGGCCACGTCGCGGCCGAGGTCGCGGCCGGCAAGCCCAGCTACTTCGACGTCCGCGGCATCCCCTCGGTGGCCTACACCGACCCCGAGGTCGCCTGGGTCGGCGTCACCGAGACCGAGGCCAAGGCCGCCGGCGTCAAGTACGGCAAGGGCACCTTCCCGTGGGCGGCCAGCGGCCGTTCCCTGTCCCTGGGCCGCGACGAGGGCATGACC
>DASUPQ010000391.1 GCA_036280995.1 Actinomycetota bacterium
AGCGCCGCCTCGCAAGCGCCCACGGTGTGCTCGAGCTGGTCCTGCACCCGGCCAGCTACCAGTGGCGCTTCGTTTCCGAGGACGGAGCCGTGCTCGACAGGGGCGGTCCGGTCACCTGCCACTGAGGCGGAGGACGGCAGGGAGCTGCTCGCCAAGGCGGTCCTAAGGGAACCGGTTGCGGTAGGCGTGCAATGATTGGCGCAGAGCATGACGGAGGCTGTGATGATCAAGTTGCTCGCCCTGGCCGGCCTGCTCGTGGTCACGCTGGCCGGGGTTGGATGCCGCGCTGATGAGCCAGGTCTGAGGAGCACCTCCACGGGCCGGACCGTTCCCTCGACTCTGCCGTCACCTGCGAGCTCCCTGAATCCCGCCCCCTCCAACTGGCGGGTGTTCACCAGCGTCGCTGGTGGCTACCGGCTGCGCTACCCGCCCGGCTGGCGGGCCAAGGAGAGTACCGGCAGCGGTGGGCCCGTGCTGTCGCTGCTTCCGCCAAGAGGCAGCGGTGTCAGCGTGTTGGTCACCTCGACCGCGCCCCCTGACCCGGGAGCCACCAATCCTTCCACCAGCGGCTGCCGACCGGTCCGGGTTGGTGGGCTTGAGGGCAGCCGGTGCCAGGACACCACCTCAATGGTGGTCAGCACCACCTTGCAGGGTCGGGAACGGTGGTATGTCCTGACGACCTCGCTACAACAGCCCGCCGCTCCGGCCGGCGCCTACGACCGGGTGCTAGCCAGCTTCCGGCTCAGCTGAGATGAGATCGGAGAGCCGATCGCTGGTGGCTGGCTCGGACGGTCCAACGGCAATCCGTTCGACCGTTTCACGACGGTTCCCAGTCTCTAACCCAGTCCTTGTGCCGTATATGTCTACGTCTCATTACCGGTTATTGCGTACTAAGCCAGCTATGGGCGGACCGATCTTGTAGCCTGTCCGCCCCGTTATGTCCGGAGCGGCAATGCCGAGTTGGGGGAGGGCTAAGGGTGCGGAAGCCTCACGTCGTTCTGAGGTCGGCTACGCTCGGTTTGGTGATCCTGTGTCTGCTGTCCGTGCAGGCGCTGGCGCAGCCAGCCCCGACAACAGGACAGGAATCCGGCCAGCGGGCACCGGTCGCTGACGGAGCCGCGACCGCCGTCCAGGCGACCTCTATCCCCAGCCAGATCACCCCGCTCATCGGGGACTTCGACGGCGATCATCGGTCGGATGTGTTCATGTACGGACCGGGGAGCCTTCCCGACCATGTCTGGCTGGGGCGGCCGGACCGGGCCTTCCGCGGGGCGGCGGCCAGGGTCGGCCGCAGCTACCTGCCGCTGGTCGGCGACTTCAACGGCAACGGCCACGCCGACATCTTCTGGTACGGGCCCGGGTCCCACCCTGACGTGCTCTGGTATGGCAAGACCGATGGGGCGTTCTCCGGCGCCTCGGTCACCGTGAACGGCAGCTATGAGCCCCTGCTCGGCGACTTCAACGGCGACGGCCGGGGCGACATCTTCTGGTACGGCCCCGGCGCCGGAAACGACGTCATCTGGTACGGGCGGTCCTCGGGTGGCTTCAGCGGCCGGGCGGTGACCGTGCGCGGCACCTATCAGCCGCTGGTGGCCGACTTCAACGGCGACGGCCGCCGCGACATCCTCTGGTACGGGCCCGGTGCAGGCTACGACGTCCTCTGGCTGGGCCGGGCCAGCGGCGGGTTCTCCAGCCGGGCGATCAACGTCGGGCGGACCTACCAGCCGCTGCTGGGCGACTGGAACGGCGACCGCGCTCGCGACATCCTCTGGTACGGGCCCGGCGCCGCCCCCGACGTCCTCTGGTTCGGACACGCCAACGGGCGCTTCACCGGCCGGGCGGTCAACGTCGCCGGCAACTACCAGCCGTTCACCGGCGACTTCGACGCCGACGGTCGCCGCGACATCTTCTGGTACGGACCGGGCGGCGGCTACGACGTGGTCTGGTACGGACGCGCCGACGGCCGCTTCGGAGCCGTCGCGGCCACCGTGCGCGGCACCTACCAGCCGTACGTCGGGGACTACGGCGGCGGCGGCCCCAACGACGTCTTCTGGTACGCCCCAGGCGACCCCTACGACATCCTCTGGTTCGGCCACGCCAACCGACGGTTCACCTCCCGGGCGACCACCCTGGACATCGGCTACACCAGAGCTCCGCCGCTGCGTCCTGAGTCACTCCGCAGCGCGTACAACCCTTACGGGTTCGTCGCCCACGCCTTCGGCGCCGTCGACGGCCATGGGTACACCAACAGCCTGGAGGCCTTCCAGCGCAACTACGGGCGCGGCTTCCGGGTCTTCGAGGTCGACCTCGTCCGCCTGGCCGACGGGACCGCCCTGCTCGCCCACGACGGCCTCGAGGCCAACTACGGCCTGAACAAGCCCTTCACGGAGGCGACCTGGGCCGATCTGGCCGGCCACAAGTACCTGGGGCGCTACACCATCCTGCGCGTCCAGGAGCTGGCCAGGCTGATGCGCCAGCACCCCGACATGTACGTGATCCTCGACTCCAAGTACGCCCGGCTCGACATCTACCGGAGCATGCTGCGGCACGCGCCCGAGCGGAGCCTCCGCGAACGCATCTTCCCCCACGTCGAGGACCGGGCCGAGCTGACCGAGTTCCGCACCGCGTACCCGCTGCAGAACTACATGGTGGCCCTGTACCACACCCAGGCCCAGAACCGCTACGACGACCCCATCGTGGGCGACTTCACCAACCGCTACCGCGCGCCGGCGGTGATGATGTGGTGGCGGGACCGGGACCTGTCCATCAGCCTGGCCGCCAACGGCCGCCAGGCCCGCCGCTACCGCCCCTCGTTCGCCAGCGCCCTGAAGGGCCTCGGGGCCAACGTCTACGTCCACAGCCTCGGTGACCCCAACCAGATCCAGCGGTTCTGGGACCGAGGGATCGGCGTCTACTCCGACAACCCCTTCCCGCCGCTCGGCGGAGCCGCGACGCTGCAGCAGGAGCAGCAGCAGGAGCAGGAGCTGATCATGCCGGACTTCCCGGAGGGCGTCATCCCCGCGTAGCCCTGCTGTCAGGTGGGGCTGCCGTAGCGGACCGGGGTGCCGTCCCAGTAGCTGGTCTGCTTGCGTGCGCCAGCCCAACTGAAGCTGAAATGGATGTGGTCGGTGTGTGGGTTCGTGCCGGCGTATGGCCGCCAGCCCTCCTCCGCCCGGTAGGAAGCCCAGATGCGCCGGTTGTAGATGATGTACATCATGCCCAGACGACGGACCATTGCCCAGCGGCGACCCGTTGGATCGGCCCGGAACAGCCATCTGAGGACCTCGCCGGCGGCGGCGCGTCCGCGAGGATCGGTCGCGGCCACGCCCCAGTCCCAGGCCCGCCCCTCCTTGTGCTCGCTGCGGCCGCCGATCGAGCAGTCCCGCGAGACGCCAAAGCTGGGCGTGCCCGGAAACGAGGCCAGGACGATCCGTTGAAAGCCAGCCACGCCGGGCTTGGCGGAAGGGCTGCAGGTGGTCTGCGGCTGATAGGGCGCAAGGTCGTCCAGCGGCCCTGAGCCAGAGGGTGGCAGGGCGGCCGCCAGCGGCAGAGCCGCCGCGGCCGGCCCATGGGAGCGGCTGGACGCCGTCCCGTGAGGCGGCTCGTCCACCGCAGGCACGTCGATGACCCGCCAGCCACCGGCTGCCCGTCGGGCCTCGAAGCCCATGTAGGCGTAGGTCGCGCCGCGGCAGATAACCACGCCGTTCACGCTCGTGGTTGGCGGGCCTGGGGCCGGCCCCAGCGGTGGGATGTAGGCGCCGAACCGGAAGGCTCCCACAGGAGGGGTCCAGGAGACGGCCAGCCGGTCGCGTGGACAGTACCGTCCCGGATCAGCGAAGTCGCCGTCGCGGACGGGCACGGCCCGCAGCCGGACGGCAAGGTCGAGGGCGACCCGCTCGAGTTGCCGTGCTCGGCCGTCGGACGCACCGGGCTGGGCCGCGGCGGCCGGCGAGGCGACCAGGACCGCGGCGATCGTGAGCAAGGTAGCGATGAGCCGTCGGATCGGATTGCGGGTCGAGATCCAGGTCACAGACACCTCCGGCGGAGGCCATGGCGTCCTCAACGAGCCAGGGTCGGTCACCCCCTCCTTCGCAGCGGCACAAGGAGCCACCCTAGCGACGACACGTGACCACTGAGAATCCCACGTACGTCGTATTGAGCCGTATTGCCTGAAACGCCAGGCGCGACCCGCTTGCGTGCCTAGGCGAAGTCGTGGCCGGCCGCCAGTCCCCATTGCGCAGCTCCAGACGTTTCGCGCTCAGCTGCACGCCTGTTTCTCCGCCGTGCCGACGACCTGTTCGAGTTCGGCGACGCACTGGCCGTAGCTGCCTGGTTGACGAAGGACTTCAACGTTCGTAGACTTCATCGAGCGTTGAGTTCCTGCCCTGGAGGGTGCCGCATGTGGGCGATGGTGCAAAAGGAGTTCCGCCAGCTGCGCCGGGACCATCGCACGGTGGCGATGATGATCGTGATGCCGCTGGTGCTGCTGGTGGTGTTCGGCTACGCGGCCAGCTTCGACGTTACCGAGATCAAGACGGTGGTGGTCGGCCCCGACGCCCAGGCGGCGGCCGAGCGGCTGCAGGAGCCGTTCGTGGTGGAGCGGGTCGCGCCGGATGAGACCCGCGAGGACGCGGTGGCGACCCTGCGCGA
>DASUPQ010000392.1 GCA_036280995.1 Actinomycetota bacterium
CACCGGGTTGCTGTCCTTCATCACCACCACCGTGGCCGGGTTGACGCCCAACAGCTCCTCCAGCATCCGGTTCTGGTCGTTGAGCATGTTGGCGTCCGCCTGGTCGGCGCCCTCGGTCGCCACCAGCCCGGCCATGAGCACCACCGCGTCGGCCTCCTTGGCCGCGTCCTTGGCCTCTTTCAGGTTGGAAAGGTCGTCGGCGATGGTCACCTTGGTCACTGTCGCCGGCGAGCCGAGGTCCCGCAACACGTCCCGCATGCCGTCCAGCGGCGGCACGGTGTACAACGGGATCACCTTGGACGAGCCGCCTCCGCCCAGGCAGGCCTCGTCGACGAACTTGGACTGGCCGATGATGACGATGGAACCGGCGCCGGGGTCGAGCGGCAGCAACCCGCCTTCGTTCTTGAGCAGGACGGCGATCTGCGAGCCGATGGTCCGGGAGACAGCGCCGTGGGCCTGGGCGTCGATCTCGCCGGGATCGTAGGGGCGCTCGAACTGTCCGAACCGGAACATCTGGGTGTAGCGGCGGACCAGGGCACGGTCCACGGTCTCGATCTCCAGGCTGGTGTCCTGGAGGGCGGCCTTGACGTTCGACTCGTTGAGCCACTTGGCGTCCGGCATCTCATGGTCCATGCCGGCGTTGAGTGACGGGGCAGCGGAGCGGCACGACCAGAAGTCGGATTGGACGTATCCGTCGAAGCCCCACTCGGTCCGCAGGATGTCGGTCAGTGTGTGCCGGTACTCGGTGGCGTACACGCCCCGTATCCGGTTGTAGGCACTCATGAACGCGGCGATCTCGGCGTCCTTGACCAGCATCTCGAACGGCAGCAGATAGAGCTCTCGCAGGACGTGCTCATCCACCTCAACGCTGGCCCGGAACCGCTCGTACTCCTGGTCGTTGACCACATAGTGCTTGCCCATGGCGATCACGTCGTGCGCCTGGATCGCCTTGGCCACCGCGACCCCCATCACCCCGGTCAGGTAGGGGTCCTCGGAGAAGTACTCGAAGTTGCGACCGGCGATGGTGGTCCGGTGCAGGC
Organism: Actinomycetota bacterium; assembly: GCA_036280995.1. Taxonomy (NCBI): domain Bacteria; kingdom Bacillati; phylum Actinomycetota; species Actinomycetota bacterium. The sequence continues at coordinate 1,041 of DASUPQ010000392.1, forward strand.
ACACGCCGGGGCCCTCCAGCACGTGCTGGCCCAGCGTCGCCGTCTCCGAACCGATGATGTCACCGTAGGCCTGGGCCAGGTCGGGGTCGAACCCGGCGGCCAGGCCGATGGTCATCGGCAGGGAGGTGGCCGGCGGGCTCGGGGTGCCGTCGCCCATGCCGACGCCCACCGGCCCGTTGGTGATCCGGAACCGGGGGATCCCCAGCTCGTCGATCGCCTTCACGTGCCGCTCGATCTGGATCTGGGCGGCAAGCTGGTCCATGTCCGTCCCGGACTCCGCCGCCTGCGCGGCGATGGCGTAGATGTCGATGGTCTCCATGGCGCCGTGCAGCTGGGCGGCCTTCTGCTCCAAGGTCATGGCCGCAACGAGCTTGGTGGCCCGCTCACGGGGAGGGAGGGACGTGTCCTGCCAGGCGGACGTGGTTCCGGACAAGGCGGATCTCCTTCAGTGGCGTGGCCGTATTCGCCCAATATAAGAGAGTCGTGACGCCACCTTCGCGACGTGACGAGCCACCGGCTCGAGGTCAGCGTCGTCGTGGTAAGGCGTCCAGCCAGCAGACGCGGACTGGACCCACCGGAACCAGGAGCTGAATAGGGCCGACCACTGGGGCCGGGGGTCCGCTCGCCCCCTTGCCGCGGCACCCGGCGATCACATCCAGCAGGGGCAGATAGTGCTCAGGCGTCGGCACAGCGAGAGCTGCATCGGATCCGAGGCGCTCATAGCCGATGAGCGGTTACGGGGATGCGGCGCTCGCGAGCCCAGCCTTGACCAGTGCGGCCTGGACGATGATGTCGACGCAGGTGTCCAGGTCCATGGTCCCCGTGTTGACCATCAGGTCGTAGCGCTCCGTCTCCCGGGGGTCCCAACCGTAGAACTCGATCGACATGTCGGCGCGGACCTGGTCCTCCCGCTTCTGACGCTTCGCGGCCCGTTCGATGTCGATTCCGCTGTCCTTCGCGGCTCGTTCGATCCGCTGCCTGAGGGGACCGTCCAGCTTGACGTGGAGCGCCGCCGGCCAGTTCGCCAGGATCAACGCCCCGTTGCGTCCGATGATGACGCCGCCCTGACGTGCGTCCTCCACGACCTTGCGGGTGTTCTCCATGGCGAGGTCGTACTTGTCTTGCTGGGCCATGGCGACGGATCCGCCCTCGATCCCGAGGTACTGGCCGCCCATGGCGCTGAAGACCTGGGAGAGCAGCCCTTCGCTCTCACGCTCGACCATGGCGTTCTCGATCTCCTCGGACGAGAACGCCTGCGGGTGGAAGGGCACGTCCAGCGCCTGCGCCACCCGGGGCCCGATGTAGCTCGCGCCCGACCCGTACGACTCGAACAGGGTCACCACGGGCTTGGACGAACGCTCCGGGGTGGGTGTGGTGTCGGACATCACAACCTCCTTGACGTCACCGTTCTATGACCGCTTCGGCTGCCCGAGCTGGTCGGCGTGGGCGAGCACGGCCGCCACCAGGTCGCCGTCGTCGGCGAGGGCCGGGTCGAGGGCCGCCAACCCGCGGGGCACCGCCTCGGGGAGGGGGCCGGCGGCGAGCGGGACCACCTGGTCGGCGCGGGCGTCGGTGACCGCCGCGCCGACACCCCGCAGGTGGCACACCCAGGCGGCGAGGGCGCGGGCCGCGCCCTCGGGCAGCCGGCCGGCGGCCCGCTCCCGCCGCAGGGCCGGCAGGATGCGGACCGGCAGCTTCTGGGAGCCGTCGGCGGCGATCTGGTCCAGCCGGTGGTGCATCCTTGGGTTGGCGAACCGGTCCAGGAGGGCGGCGCGGTAGGCCGCGACGTCGGCTGCCGGCAGGCTCAGGTGCCGGGACGCCTCCGACCACCACTCCTCCAGCCAGGCCCGGCAGGTCTCGTCGGCCACCGCCTCGGCCACCGTCTGGTGTCCCCGGGCGGATCCGGCGTAGGCCAGCAACGAGTGACCGCCGTTGAGCAGCCACAGCTTGCGCTGCTCGTAGGGTTGGATGTCGTCGGTGAAGGTGGCGCCCGCGTCCTCCCAGCGCGGCCGGCCGCCGGGGAACGGGCCGCTGAGCACCCACTCGCTGAACGGCTCGGTGGCGACCGGGGCGCGGTCGTCCAGGCCGGTGGCCGCCTTGACCGTGTGGAGGTCCTCCTGGGTGGTTTTCGGCGTGATCCGGTCGACCATGGTGGTGGCGAAGGCGATCGACCCGGCGAGCCAGCCGGCGAGGCCGGGATCGACCATCTCGGCCAGGTCGCGGACCACCCGGGCCACCACGGCACCGTTGTCCGGCAGGTTGTCGCACGGGACCAGGGTGAGTGGCCCCGCCTCGGCGCGCCGCCGGGCGGCGCAGCCGGCGACCAGCCGGGCCGGGGCGGTGCGCACCAGGGCGGTGAGGTCGTGGCGGAGCGTCTCGACGTCGGCCTGGACCTGGGGGCGGTCGCGATCGAGGCCGCCGTCGGCGCCGCGGACGTAGCCGGCCTCGGTGACGGTGATGGTGACCGCGCGGACGTCCGGGGAGGCCAGATAGCCCAGCCAGGCCTCGTAGTCGGCTGCCGGGTGGGTCCGGGAGAGGCTGCTCAGCACGTCGAACCTGTCCCCGTCGGCGGCCCGGGTGACCAGCGTGTAAAGGCCTTCCTGGGCGTTGAGGGCGTCGGCCAGCTCGGCCGAGCGGCCGGTGAACGCGGCGATGCCCCAGTCTCCGGCGTCGGGGGCCCGGTCGGTGTACCAGGCCTGGTGGGCGCGGAAGAAGTTGCCGAGCCCGAGGTGGACCAGCCGGGCCGGCGCCGCGGGCCGGCCGTGGCCGGCGGCGCGGGACAGCTCCCCGGCGGCCGTCTGGGCGCCGCTCACAGCTTGAACACCTCCCGCGGCCGCCCGGTGACCAGGTCGAGCGCCGTCTCGGCGGCCTCGTCCTCGTCGAGCCGGTGCTCGGCCACCAGCTGCGCCAGCCAGCCCGCGTCGATGCGGCGGGACATGTCGTGGCGGGCCGGGATCGAGCAGAACGCCCGGGTGTCGTCGACGAACCCGGAGGTCCGCGAGAAGCCCACGGTCTCGGTGACCGCGGCTCGGAACCGCCGGGTCGCGTCGGGAGCGTCCAGGAACCACCACGGCACGCCGACGTACATCGTCGGGTAGAAGCCGGCGAGCGGGGCGAGCTCGCGCGAGAAGACCGTCTCGTCGAGGGTGAACACGACGAGGTGGAGGTTGGGGTGGGTGCCGTAGCGTTCCAGCAGCGGGCGCAGGGCGTCGGTGAACTCGACGCGGATGGGGATGTCGTTGCCGGTGTCCGCCCCGAACTTCGCGGTGGTGGGCCCATGGTGGCCGCGGCGCACGCCCGGGTGCAGGGTCATGACCAGCCCGTCGTCACAGGACATGCGGGCCATCTCCAGCAGCAGGTGCCGGCGCAGCGCCGTCGCCTCGGGCTCGGTCGCCTCCCCGGCCAGCGCGGCCCGGTAGATCCGGCCGGCCTCGGCCGGCTCCAGCGGGTCGGTGCGGACGTCGACGTGGCTGTGGTCGGCGGAGACGGCGCCGTGGGCGACGAAGTGCCGTCGCCGCGCCTCCAGCGCCCGCGCGAAGCCGGCATAGTCCCCGGTGTCGAGGTCGGCCACCTCGGCCAGCCGGGTCACCGCGTCCGGCCACCCGGGCTGGCCCGGCTCCAGGTAGCGGTCGGGCCGGAACGTCGGAATGACCCGCCCGGTGAAGGTCGGGTCGGCGGCGAGGGCGGCGTGCGCGGACAGGTCGTCGCAGGGGTCGTCGGTGGTGGCCAGCACCTGGATGCGGAACCGGTCATACAGCGCCCGCGGCCGGTAGCCGTCCTTGGCCAGCCGGTCGGCCACCTGGTCGTAGATGGCGTCGGCCGTCTGGGCGGAGGGCCGCAGGGAGATCTCGAAGATCTCGGCCAGCTCCGCCTCCAGCCAGTACCGTACGGGCGTGCCGAGGTAGACGTCCCAGTGCGAGCAGAGCAGCCGCCACACCTCCCGCGCCTCGGCCTCGGCGAGCTGGCCGCGGCCCACGCCGAGGGCGTCCAGCGGGACCCCGCTGGCGTGCAGCAGCCGGGTCACGTAGTGGTCGGGCGTCACCAGCAGGCTCGCCGGGTCGGCGAAGGGCTCGTCGTCGAGCAGCAGCCGCGGGTCGACGTGGCCGTGGGGGGACAGGATGGGGAGGTCGCGCACGACCTCGTAGAGCCGCCGCGCGATCGCCCGGACCCCGGGCTCCGGGGGAAGCAACCGGTCCGGGTGGAGCCGGAGGGCGGGCGCAGCGGTGGTCATGGGCCTATGGTGGGCGCGCCGACCCGGCATGACAACCGGTTGCCAGTTGTTGCCGAATCGGCATTGCCTGCGGCCGTCGATCCGAGCAGGCTGGAGGGTGCCGGTCCGGACCGCTGGAGGTGGAGATGACACAGACGCGGCCGGAGACGCGACCGGCCCCGCCCGTCGCGCAGATCGGTGAACCCGAAGGGGTGCTCACCGATGAGCAGGTCAGGGCATTCGTCCTCGAGCAGCTCGGGGCGGCCGACCTGGACGGTCGCAGCGTGTGCGTGGTCGTGCCGGACGGCACCCGCAGCTGCCCGATGCCGCTGCTGCTGGGTGCGGTGCACGAGGCGCTCCACGGCCGGGTCACGCGGCTGACGGTGCTGGTCGCCCTGGGCACCCACGCGAGGATGGGGGAGACCGAGCTGGCCAGGCACCTGGGCTATCCGGCCGGCGCGTTCGCCGAGCGCTACCCGGGTGCCACCGTCCGCAACCACGAGTGGTGGGACCCGGCGGCCTTCGCCTCGGTCGGCACCATCGGCGCCGACCGGATCGCCGAGCTCTCCGAGGGCCGCTTCCACCAGTCGGTCGACGTGCGGCTGAACCGGGCCGTCGTCGAGCACGACGTGGCCCTGGTCGTGGGCCCGGTGTTCCCGCACGAGGTCGTCGGCTTCTCCGGCGGCAACAAGTACTTCTTCCCCGGGGTCTCCAGCCAGGAGGTCATCAACCTGTCGCACTGGCTGGGGGCGCTGATCACCAGCGCCGAGATCATTGGGACCCGCGGCACCACCCCGGTCCGGGCGCTGATCGACGAGGCCGTGTCGCTGGTGCCCGGGGACAAGCTGGCCTTCTGCGTGGTGGTCAAGTCGGGGTCGAAGGCGTTGCACTCGGCGGCGTTCGGCGAGCCCCTGGCCGCCTGGGCGGCGGCTGCCGACGTCGCCGCCGAGACCCACGTCCGCTACCTCGACGCCCCGGTGCGCCGGGTGCTGTCGATCATCCCGGCCATGTACCACGACATGTGGACCGCGGCCAAGGGCTTCTACAAGGTCGAGCCGGTCGTCGCCGACGGCGGCCAGGTCGTGCTGTATGCCCCCCACGTCCGCGAGATCAGCTCCACCCACCCGGAGGTCAAGGAGGTCGGCTACCACTGCCGGGACTACTTCGTGAAGCAGTGGGACCGCTTCAAGATCGTCCCCTGGGGTGTGCTGGCCCACTCCACCCACCTGCGCGGCGCCGGCACCTACGACGAGGCCACCGGCATCGAGCACGGCCGGGTCACGGTCACCCTGGCCACCGGCATCCCCGAGGAGCAGGTCCGGGCGGTGAACCTGGACTACCTGGACCCGGCCGAGGTCGACCCCGACGCCTGGACGGCCGACCCGGACACGCTGGTGGTCCCCCGGGCCGGGGAGGACCTTTTCCGGCTGCGCTGAGCGGTCGAGTCCCGCACGACCAGCCGCACCGGCAGCACGCCGGGCTGCCCCGCCCGGGGTTGTGTACCGCCCAGCTCAGCGAGCAGCTGGCGGACACCCGCGGCCCCGAGCGCGCGGAGCGGCGCCGCCACGGTGGTCAGCGCCGGGGTGCAGAAGTCGGAGCCGAAGATGTTGTCGAACCCAATCACGCTCACTTGTCTGGGAACATGCACCCGGGCGCGCCGCAGCCCGTGCATCAGGCCGATCGCCATCAGGTCGTTGTAGGCGACCACCGCGGTGGTCGGGCGCTGGCGCAGGTCGTCGACCGCGGCCAGGCCACCGGCGACGGTCGGTGGGTAGGGGCCGAGGCGGCGCACCCGCAGGTCGAGCTCGAGGCCGGCCTCCCGCAGTGAACACCACCGCATCCCGTCGGCCCACGACGCCTCGGGCCCGGCCAGGTAGGCGATCGTGTCGTGGCCCAGCGCCCCGAGGTGCTGGGCGGCGTGGCGCATCCCCCTCCGGTTGTCGGTCACGACGCTGGGGAGGCCGGCGACGACGCGGTTGAGGACCACCGTGGGACGCTGCTTGGCCGCCATCAGGATCGCGGAGTCCGGGATGCGTGGCCCTCCCAGCACGAGCCCCTCGACCGCGGGCACCGCCCGGTCGATGGCCTCGCGCTCCAGCCGGCCCGACTCCCGGAAGTCGGCCAGCAGCAGGGTGTAGCCGGCCTCGGCGGCGGCGTCCTCCGCTCCCCGGGTGATGTCGAAGTAGACGGGGTTGGTCACGTCCGGGATCACCAGCGCGACCATCGAGCTGCGCCCGGTCGACAGCGCCCGCGCCGGCGGGTTGGTGCGGTAGCCGAGGCCGGTGGCCACGGCACGGACACGCTCGGCGGTCTCGGCGTTCACCCGACCCGGCCGGGAGAAGGTCCGCGACACCGTCGACGGGGCGACGCCGGCCTCCCGGGCCACGTCGTAGATGGTGGGGGCCGATCCGGCCCGCCGACGGCGTGCCTTTTCGGTCACGGGCGCCTCCCGAGGGCGTCGGCTATGCGCCAAATGCTACGCGGTGCGACAACACCTGGCAACCGCTTGCCACCCCTGCGCCGCCGTGGCTTACTAAGGCGGGGGTCGGCCAGCCGGGCTCCGGCGGGCGACCACCCGGCATCCGAGCCAGGGACGTCCAGAGGAGGACCGGCATGCTCCGACCCCAGGACAGCGCCACTC
>DASUPQ010000393.1 GCA_036280995.1 Actinomycetota bacterium
GTAGACCCGGGAGACCGTGGACGCGGCCGCCCCGGGCGGCTGACCGCCGACCGCGGGCCCGGGTCTGCCCACCCGGGAGGAACACCGCCGATACCGAAACCCGCGAGGCCCACCGGTCTCTGCTGCTGTGGCGGCATCGCACCTCCCGCCGGGCAGACCCCGGCCCACGGGTGGTGAGCCTGGTCTGAGTCGATGGGGAGGATCCTGATGGCCCCGACATCCGTGCCGTGGCGCCGGTCGGCGGCTGTGGACACGCCGGCCGGCGCAGCCGCACAGCTGATCCGTCTATCCGGCCAGATCGGTCAGCCGGTCCACGGCCAGGACCCGCTCACCGAGGCGCTGGCCCTGGCGTGCACGATGGTGCCCGGGGCGGTGTGCGCGTCGCTGACCCAGCTCACCGACGCCGACCCGCGCCGCCCGCGGACGGTCGCGGCCACCGCCGTGACGGCCGCCGCCCTCGATGCCATCGAGTACCAGACCGGGCAAGGACCGGCCCTGGCCGCCATCGCCGACAGCACCATCATCGTCAGCGACCTCACCACCGAGACCCGATGGCCGGCATACCTCAGCCGCGCCCTGATCGCAGGCCCGGTGCGGGCCGTCCTGAGCTACCCACTCACCCACGCCGGACACCCGGACACCACGCTGAACCTCTACTCCACCAGCCCCACCGCCTTCCCGGCAGCGGCCGAGGACGACATCCACCTGGCCGTCGCCGGGCTGGCGTTGGCTCTCACCGCGATCAGCCAGGCCCGGCGGGCCGCCAACCTGGCGACCGCCCTGGCCAGCAACCGGACCATCGCCGCCGCTCAAGGCATCCTCATGCACCACCACCGCTGGACCCCAGAGCAAGCGTTACGCGCCCTGCGGGCCGCCAGCCAGCACAGCAACCGCAAGATGCGTCACATCGCCGACCACGTGCTGGCCACCAACGACCTACCTCCACCCACCATCAGCAGGAAACGCTCTCGGCGCCAACGGATTACGCCCACATCGGGGAGACGCTGCCTGATCACCACCAGAACCCCGGATACCCCGTGGAACGCCATCGATTCTGTTCCGTTAGCCGAACGTCCTACGGGACACCCCGCCGGTGGCGACACCCCGAGGAGACCCCGCGACCGGTGATTCCCATAAGACCCGCCCGCGATAAAGCCCAGTGAAGGTAGCCTAACCGCTACAGTCTCCGGATGGCCGGGATGCTCGTCGGGTACGCCCGCTGCTCAACCGGCGGGCAGGACCTCACCGCGCAACGTGATGCCCTCGCCGCCCTCGGCGTCAAACCGAAGAGGATCTACGTCGACCACGGCCTGACCGGAACCAACCGAGACCGCCCCGGCCTTCGCCAGGCGCTCGCCGCGTGCCGCTCCGGAGACACACTCGTGGTCACCAAGCTGGACCGACTGGCCCGATCCGTGCCCGACGCGCGCGACATCGTCGAGGAGCTGACCGCCAACGGTATCCGCCTGAACATCGGAGGCTCGGTGCACGACCCGACCGACCCGGTCGGCCGACTGCTGTTCACGACCCTCAGCATGATCGCCGAGTTCGAATCGGACTTGATCAGGATGCGAACTCGGGAGGGCATGAAGGTCGCCAAGGCCAAGGGCCGGCTGCGTGGCAAGCAGCCCAAACTCAAACCCGCCCAGGAAGCGCACCTGGTCGAGTTGTGGCGCGCCGGAAACCACACCAGCGCTGAACTCGCCGAGCTGTTCGCCGTCGCCCGCTCCACGGTCTACCGCGCAGTGCAACGTGCCGGCGAACCGAAACCAACGCCGCCGCCAGCCCGGCCGCGACGATGAGCGGCCACGTCGTCGTCGACGAGAGCAAACGCCGCGGGGCCTGCTGATCACCAGCGTGGTCGTCCCCGCCTATCTGGAGCCGACCCGCAAGGTGCTGCGCGGGCTCGTACTGCGGCGGAAGGGGACCAGATTTGCTCCGCTGCTAAGGAGACCCCTAATGAAACGCCGAAGTGCGTCATTAAGTCAGACACACCTCAACCTCCCGGAACGCCACTGGACCTCCACGTCCGACAACAGGACGTGCAGATCGAACAAGCGCCCCGACCGCCCGGCGTCACGACACGCCGGTGGTCCCATGACTGGCAAGAGTGGTCCCATGACCGTGGCAGAAATGCGGCTCAGGTGGTCCCATCACGCTGGCAGGCGACAACAACGTGCTGTTGGTGGACAACTGGGTCGAC
>DASUPQ010000394.1 GCA_036280995.1 Actinomycetota bacterium
TAGCCCGATGGGCCGGCATTCACCCCCATCCTTGTGCTACCTACGGAGTCGAACGACCAGCGGAAAGGCTGGCTAGCATGGTGCTCAGCTGTCGATCTCTGATAAGTGGCTCATGGCCTGCGGCCACCCCTGACGGATGAAAATAGGTCGGTCGTCCGGGTGACGTCGGCTCATCCTGGTGCGGTCGAGCCCGTTGGTAAGTGGGACGCGGGAGCCTGGGGCACCCCGAACTGTTGCTGCGAGCACGGACCTGAGACTCTTGATCATCAGGCTCCTCCGGACGGCACCGTTAGTGTCGAGCGGGAGGAGGCAGGCGGTGGAGCGGCTGATTGAGCGCTGCGCCGGGCTGGACGTGCACAAGGCATCGGTCACCGCGACGGTGCGGGTGCCGGGCGACCAAGGCGGACGCCAGACCGAGACCAGGACGTTTCGGGCCACGACCGCGGGGCTGGTGCTGCTGGGGGACTGGGTGGCCAGCTTCGGGGTGACCGTGGTCGGGATGGAGTCGACCGGGGTCTATTGGAAGCCGGTGTACTACCTGCTGGAGGACGACTTTGAGGTGTGGCTGCTGAACGCTCAGCACCTCAAGAACGTCCCCGGCCGCAAGACGGATGTGGCCGATTCGGTGTGGATCTGCCAGCTGGTCGAGCACGGGCTGGTCCGCCCGTCGTTCGTGCCGCCCAAGCCGATCCGGGAGCTGCGGGATCTGACCCGCTACCGCAAGGCGCTGCTGGGCGAGCGCACCCGGGAGGTCCAGCGGCTGCACAAGGTGCTGGAGGACGCCGGGATCAAGCTGGCCAGCGTGGCCAGTGACCCGCTGGGCGTCTCTGGCCGGGCGATGCTGGAGGCGCTGGTGGCCGGCACCCATGACCCCCAGGTGCTGGCCGAGCTGGCTCGGGGGCGGCTGCGGGCCAAGCTGCCGGCGTTGCGGGAGGCCTTGGAGGGCCGCTTTGGGGCCCATCATGGGCTGCTGGTCGGGGAGATGCTGGCCCGCATCGACCAGATGGACGAGACGATCGGGCGCCTCAGTGCGGAGGTGGCCCGCGTGGCCGCCCCTTTCTCGCCGCTGCTGGCGTTGCTGATGACCATCCCGGGGGTGAGCCGGCGCACCGCTGAGGTGATCGTGGCCGAGATCGGTTCGGACATGGGCCGGTTCCCGACCGCCGCCCACCTGGCCTCCTGGGCCGGGGTGTGTCCAGGCAACCACGAGTCGGCCGGCAAGCATGGCTCGGGTCGGACCCGCAAGGGATCCAAGTGGCTGCGGGTCGCGCTGGTCGAGGCGGCGCATGCGGCCGCGCGGACCAAGAACAGCTACCTGGCCGCCCAGTACGCCCGGCTGCGGGGTCGCCGGGGTCCCAAGAAGGCGGCGCTGGCTGTTGCCCACTCGGTCCTGGTGATCGCCTGGCATCTGCTCAGCCGGGGCGAGCCCTACACCGACCTGGGCGCCGACTACTTCGTCAAGCGTCAGGCCCATCAGGCCTACCGGGACCGGCTGGTACGGCAACTCGAGCGCATGGGCCACAAGGTCACCCTGGAGCCAACAGCCGCCTGACCGGATCCCGGGTGCTGGCTGGTCGGCTCCTCAGGGCATTTTCACCTGAGGATGGACTCGATCGCCGTGGGGACCGCGGCCAAGCTACGGGACAGGACACCTTGTCTGGCTGAGGTGAACGATGGCGCCGATCGAGCCGGCCGCCATCACGGCAGCCGCCTTGCTGGCCACCAAGGCCCTGCCGAGGCGCATGTGTAGGTTCCGGGCCAGGTTCTGCCCCAATACCCGTGGCCGAACAGGCCACCCGCGGCTGGTCGCTCGCATCCATGAACCCATCCTAGAGGGTTGGGCGCGACCCACCGCTATCGGCTCGATTGCCGATCGTGACCCGGTTGCGCCTGATCAGGGATAGCAGCGCGACTTCACCGATCGGGAGTTGTGACCAGATTCGGCGATCGTGAGGGCGTGGGCTCCACCATCGTCCCGGAGCCCATAAAGGAGATGAACAGCATGCGTCCTGTCCGAATCATCGCCGCCGCCCTCCTGGTCGCCAGCATTGCCGTGGCCGGCTGCAGCACCCGCGACACCAGCCCTCCCGGCGACGCCGCCAAGTCGATCGCGGCTCCGGCCACGCCCGCTCCCGACCAGCCGACATCCGACCAGCCGGCTCCCCGGTCGCCGGTGAACCGGCCGCCCAGCACCGCCGAGGCGATCGCCACCGCCGTCTCCTTCATGCGCCGCGAGGTCGGCATGGCCCGCCCGGTCGCCGGGCCCTTCCGCCAGACCGGCGCCACCACCGGCCAGGTCGACATCCACGCCAGCTCCTCGCCATCTGCTGACGTCGTGACCGTGGCCAGCAATCCGGTCACCACCGTCTCCCTGCAGCGGCTGCGGACCGTCTGGTACGTGACCGGCACCCGCACGCCCGCCATCAAGGTCCTCTCCCCGCAGCCACGGGACGCGGTCCGCTCGCCGGTCGGCGTCCTGGCCGTGGCCCCGGCCGCCATCGAGGGCCGGGTCCGGGTGCGGGTCACCCGGGACCGCTACGGCAAGGACATCGAACTGGGCAGCGGCTCCGTCACCGCCGACAGCGCGGGCGCCGGTGGGGAGTTCTCCGGGGAGATCGCCTTCGCCCGCCCGTCCGGGACGGCCGGCTCGGTGGTGTTCACCGTCGGCGCGG
>DASUPQ010000395.1 GCA_036280995.1 Actinomycetota bacterium
GGAAATCGAACCCCTTCTCCTCCACGAACCGGCCTGCGAACCCGACGAGAGGCCTGTCCGCCAGCCCCAGCTGGTGACGCCATGACCGCACGGCAGCGGACCGCGGGGCAGGGAGGACCACGGGTGGATAGATGCCCTGGATCCGATGGGCGAAGGGAGCCAGGAAGGATGAGTGGCGGGCGTAGTCGGCGGCGTGCACGGTGACGCCGTCGGACAGCCGCATCGCCAGCCCGAGGCTGGTGTCCATCGCCTGCTGGATCACCCGGTTGGCGGCGCCGCCGGGCATGACCACGTCGCCCTGGTGGGTGACCAGGGTGGGCCGGCGGAGCAGCCGCGCCTGGCCCACGACGAGGGCGGCTTCGGGCATGGGGGTGTGCAGGTGCACGATCTCGGAGCCGGCGGTGAGGCGCGCCAGCGTGGCCGGGTACGACGGCATGATGGCCGTTCGGCTGACCCGGCCGAGCGAGGGCGCCCGGATCACCTCGACGCCGTTGACCTCCTCACGCCTCGGAAGGTCCCGGTCGTGCTGTGACGCCAGGATGGTGACGGCGTGGCCGCGGTCGGCCAGGCCCTCCGCCAGGTGCTGGGCGATGACGGTGAGCCCGGTCCAGTGCGGGTGGTAGTAGGTGAGCGTGACCAGGATCTTCACGGAGTCCTCCCGTGCGTCTGCTCCGGCGACACGGCGCCTTGACGGGGGCGAAGGGGAGGCACCGACGCCGCCAGCAGGGCGACGAACACGCCGGCGACGGCCCAGCTGGCGAGCTCGTCAGCTGGGCCGATGTACGGCGACAGCGCCCCAATCCAGAGGGCGGCCAGGACCGTCCCCAATCCGGCTCGGGCGAGCCGCGTCCTTGGCGCTCCGACAGTGGAGGAGGCCCATGCCAGCAGCTGGGGGATGGTGAGGAGCAGGAAGACCAGCCGGTAGTCGCCGTTCTTCCGGGTCGCGAACGTTCCAAGGTAGATGAGGACGCCGAAATGGAAGGCGAGCAGGGCGCCGCCGTGGGCGTCCGGCTCCAGCGGTCCGCCCGGTCCGAGCCGGCGACGGGCCCAGGCCCACACGGCGGACAGCAGCACCAGCAACGGGATCGCGGCGATCGCCTGGGCGACGACCGTTCCCGCTTGCCACTCGCCCGGCACGACCTGGTGGTACAGGTGCCCGATGAGGATCCGCGCCCCGTAGGAGTACAGGAGCCCTCCCTCGGGGGCCCGGCCGACCTTGGCGACGTCGTCGATGGTCGCGGCGACATAGACGGCGAGCAGCGCCAGCGACCCGGCCGCGATCCATCTCCCGCGGCGGTGGCCGGTGAGGGCGAACGCCGGCAGCGCGAACACCCCGTACAGCTTGGCTGCGGCGGCGACCAGGACGAGGGCCGGGCTCAGCAGCTGCACCGCCGCGGACCGCGCCTGCCAGGCGAACACCGCCAGCACCATCATCGAGAACAGGACCAGGTCCATGTTCGCCCGCTCCACGGCGAACATGACCGCGGGCGAGCACAGCGCGGCCGCGACGAGGACCCCTTGCCGCACCGTCAACCGACCCACGAGGAACAGCACCAAGGCGAGGAACAGCAGCACGACCACCCCGCCGAACAGCGTCGTGTGCGACTGCTGCAGCCCAAGGAAGCGAAGCAGCAGCCACAGCCGGGGGTAGATCATGGGACGGTCGGTGGGGTCGCACGGGTTGTCGACGAGCGGGTCGTGGCCCAACCGCCGGCAGTCGGCGGCCGCGGCCACATTCCTGGCGTCGTAGAACAGCGTGTCCTCGGCGGGAACGCCCAGGCGCGGCCAGAGGTCCACGTCGAGCAGGGCCCGGGGCAGGGCCACGAGGGCGAAGTAGGCGGCCAGGATGGCGAGCACGACGAGCCGGCCGTCCAGGCCCCGCCCGGATGCGACCGGGGAGGCTGGCGTGGCGCGGCGCTCGCCGATCTCACTCATCGAGCGTCCCCGGATCTGGGCATCGGAGCGGGCCGGTACAGCAGGTAGCCTTCGACGGCACCGTCGGGTTCATAGGAGTCGGCCAGGGCCTGGGCGACGTCCCTGCCGAAATGGACCTCACGCCACCACTGCTGGTCCACCGGCTGCAACGGGACCACCAGCACGACCAGCTCGAACTCCTGAGCTCGGATGCGGTCGACCAGCCGCTGCGCCGCCGCCGGGTCCCGGCGCCCGATGCGGAGCAGCATGAACGGGTCGAGGACCACGGGGCGCTGTCCGAGCGATACCGGCACGTAGGGATCCTCGGAGAGGAGCGGGGTGGCCGCCGTCGCCCGGCCGGCCAGGGGCTCCGGGCTGTAGTGCCGCGCGCCGCGCAGGTCCGCGAGCGCCGGCTGCAGGTCGGGGACGATGGTGACGGCCAGGCCGCCGAGGTTCACCCACAGCAGCACGACCGCGATGACCGCGGGGACGGCGGCGGCCACCGGATCCGGCCAGCGGCGTCCGGCGAGCTCGCCGACGACCAGGACGGTCAGCACGACCGGGTCGATGAGCTGGTT
>DASUPQ010000396.1 GCA_036280995.1 Actinomycetota bacterium
GATCGCTGAATGGGCTCGGCCTGCTGTCCGAGACGGCGGGTCGCTTGGAGGAGGCAGCCGCCTGGTATGAGCAGGCGTTGGTCCTCTTCCGTGAGGTCGGTGACCGTGCCGGTGAGGGAACGGCGCTTCGCAACCTTGCCGAAGTCTGCGTCCGGGCAGGGGATCCCCAGCATGCGGTCCGCTGGGCCAAGGACGCAGCCATGGTCTGTCGTGAGGCCGGCAACCGCGAGGGTGAAGCAAGGGGCGTTGCACTGGCTTGGCGCCGCTCTTGATGCCCTGGGCGACCTGGGCCCCGCTCGCACCGCCTGGCAGGCCGCTCTCAGCCTCTACACCATCCTCGACATGCCCGAGGCTGAAGAACTCCGGCAGTTACTGGACGAGGCCGGGGTCGGCGCCGGGTAGCGTGGTCCTCAGCTCATGGTCAGCGGCGGCCTTTCGGGGTACCGCGGCCAGGCTGGACCGGAGGCTATGGGTGGACAATTCCTCCGTCTCGGCCTTAGTCAACTGGACCATGAGGCGGCGGGTGACCAACATGGCCGTTTCTCGGGGAGCGAGAACGACCAGAGTTGGGGGCGGTCAGCCATTCCGTCCTCGGCAGCACGACAGCTGCATTGAGGCCTGAGTGGAGGAAGGGGAGCCGGCGTCAAGGCTTCGCGGTCCTTGGCGTACCACGATCGGCGGTGATTCCGCAGGAATCGGCCACAGCCAAGGCGCTTGCTTGCTGGCGCGGCCGCCATGATGCCGGCCACCGCCGACCCCGCGGGATCCCTCCTGTCACGGCCTAGACAGCAACAGGCGCTTGCTAGTCAAGGCAGCGCACGTAGCGCGAGCAGTGTCGACTGCTGGAAGGCAGTGTCCAGCTCCGGCGCCTGGACGCGGGCAAAGCGCTCACCGATCGCTGGGAGTTGCAGCAGGTAGTCCGGGTCGTACAGCCATTCCCGATGCCCATATCGGGTCTGCTGGCGGCCGTCCGAGGACTCGACGGTCAGGGTGTAGCTCTGCCACAGAACCGGCGGATTCCCGCAGAGGCCCGGGGTGACCAGCACGTTGGCGTCGGGAAACTCAAGGACGGCGGTCCGGTCACCGACCGTGGCCTTGCGGGTCCGGATATCCAGATCACGATGGTCGTTGGCGACCGAGGCGAGGTCCTGCAACTCGACGGCCCAGATGGCGCCCGGTCGCATTAGGGTCCGCAACGCACAGGCGATGCGCTGCACCTGCCGGGGCAGGAAATAGCCAAGGCTGAATCGGGGTAGGATGACCAGATCGTACGGGGCCGCAGCCCGGACCGACGGGGGCAACTCCGGCAGCCGACCTAGTGGTCCGTCGCTGAGATGTTTTGACGCTTCGATGGGCGGCGCCTGGATCCCGATGAACCCTGATGAATGTCGCCATGGGCGAGGTGGTTCAGTGAGGTCGCCAGTCAGGATCGTCTGGCGAGGCGCCACCGGGCGGGGAGTGGGATGGCGACCAGCAACTCGGCGCAGCCGGTAACTGCCGCGGTCGGGCGCTCCCGTCAGGTCACCGCTGCTCGACCACGCTGAGTCGCACCGGGCTGCCGGTCTCCACCGAGCGGATGGCGGCCAGGGCGATGGCCAGGGCGGCGCGGGCGTCCCGGCCGCCGGGCTCGGGGGTAGCGCCGCTGCGGACGCAGTCGACGAAGGCGGCCAGCTCGGCGGTGTAGGCGTCATGGAACAGGTCGATGTTGCGTCGCCAGGTGTCGGCGACCACGCCCTCGGCGCCGTGGTAGACCATGGTGGTGCGGCGGAGGTCGCCGGCAGTGGCCATGCCGGCCGAGCCGAACACCTCGCCGCGGATGTCATAGCCGTAGACGGCGTTGAAGCTGGCCTCGGCGGTGGCCATGGCGCCGTTGTCGAAGCGCACCAGCACCACGGCGGTGTCCTGGAGCCCCTGGTCCTTGTAGTCGGGGTAGGCCAGGGCGTCGGCGACCGCGTAGACCTCGACCGCCTCGGCACCCGGGTTGAGGTAGCGCAGGGTGTCGAAGTCGTGGATCAGGGTCTCCAGGAAGATGGTCGAGGGCGGCACCCGACCCGGGTCGGGGATGCCGGGGTCGCGGGTGAGCGAGCGCAGCAGCTGCGGGGTGCCCAGCCGGCCGGCGGCGACCAGGTCGTGGGCGGCCCGGAAGCCGGTGTCGAAGCGGCGGTTGAAGCCCACCTGCAGCGGCACCCCAGCCGCCTGGGCGGCCGCGATAGCGCGGTCGGCGTCGGCGAGGGTGAGGGCCATGGGCTTCTCGCAGAACACCGCCTTGCCGGCCCCGGCGGCGGCCTCGACCAGGTCGGCGTGGAAGCGGGCGGGGGCAGCGATCAGCACCGCCTCCACCGCCGGGTCGGCCAGCAACTCGGCCGGGTCGGTGGTGGCCTTCGGCGCGCCGAGCGAGCCGGCCAGCCGCTCGGCCGCGCCGGGGGCGGGGTCGGCCACCCCAACCAGCCGCGCCCCGGGCAGCCGGCGGGCCAGGGTCTCGCCGTGGAAGGCGCCGATCCAGCCGGCCCCGATGAGTCCGACGGCCACAGGCTCGGTCCAGGCATCGGTGTCGGTCATTGCTCAGCTCCTCTCGGCTTGGAGGCACCAGACCTGGTGAAGGCGGCGCGAAACCGGGCCAGGGCCTGCTCGCTGTCCCCCGACGCCCACGCCTCCAACCCGACGGTGCCGCGGTAGCCCAGCTCCTGCAGGGCGGCGGCGATGGCCGGGTAGTTGATCTCCCCGGTGCCGGGCTCACAGCGGCCGGGCACATCCGCCACCTGGATCTCGCCGATCAGCGGCCCCGCCCGCCGCAGCAGCTCGATCAGGTTCCCCTCGCCGATCTGGGCGTGGTACAGGTCCAGCATCATCCGCAGCCCGGGCCGCCCGACCGCCTCGACCAGCGTGAGGGTGTCGGCGGCGCGGGCGAACGGCACCCCCGGGTGGTCGACGGCGGTGTTGAGGTTCTCCAGGCAGAAGGTCACCCCCGCCCGCTCCCCCAGGGCGGCCACCCGGTCCAAGGTGCGGGCCGCGGCCAGCCACATCGCCCCGGTGACCTCCTGCACGGGTCGTACGGGTAGGCCCTGGGGGTCCAGCCCGGTGCCGTGCAGGTTCAGCCGGGGGCAGCCAAGCCGCTCGGCGACCGCGATCGACCGCTCGGCCGAGGCCAGCAGCTCGGCGGCGCCGTCGTCGTCGATGAGGGTGCCGGTGACGTAGCCGGTCATCGACGAGAACGCCGCGCCGCTGCCGGCCAGGGCGTCGAGGTCCTTAGTCGTCCAGTTCCAGATCTCAACTTGGAATCCCAAGTCAGCGATCCGTCCCACCCGCTCAATGATCGGCAGTTCGAGGAAGACCATCTCGGCGCACACGGCCAGCTCGACCGACCACGATCCCAATGGCGTCCCGGGTTGTTGCCGTCGGTCCATGTCCTGGGATCCCTTCTCCTCTGCGGACGCCGCTGGCTGGTCTAACCCGAGCCGGTGGGACGCTTGAGCGTGGCCAGGAGCTGCTCGGCGTCCTTGGTCCAGCAGAACGGTTGACAGCGTTGGTTCCACCCGTCGCAGAAGCGACCGATGACCGCGACCAACTCCTCCACGCTGGCGAAGTCGCCGCGGCGCAGCGCCTGGCGTTCGATGATGGCGAAGAACACCTCGACCAGGTTCAGCCAGGAGGCATAGGTCGGGGTGAAGTGCAGCCGGACCCGCGGATGCTTGGCCAGCCATGCCTGCACCCGCTCGTGCTTGTGGGTGGCGTAGTTGTCCAGCACCACATGCAGCTGCCGACGGGGATAGGCGCGGGCGACCAGCTTGAGGAACCCCAGGAACTCGCTATGCCGATGGCGCGGCTGGCATGCGTCGGTCACCCGCCCGGTGGCGACCTCCAGCGCCGCAAAGAGGGTGGTCGTGCCGTGGCGGAGGTAGTCGTGAGTGCGCCGCTCGACTCGTCCTGGCGCCAGTGGCTGAACTGGCTGGGTGCGTTCCAGCGCCTGGATCTGGGACTTCTCATCCACACACAGCACGATTGCATGGGCGGGCGGGTCGAGATACAGCCCGACCACATCCCGGACCTTGGCCTCCAGCTCCGGATCGGTGGAGAACCTGAACGTCTCGGTCTGCCAGGGCCTGAGGTCGTGCTCGGCCCACACCCGGGCCACGGTGCTGTGGCTGACCCCCAGTTCGGCGGCCAGCAGCCGACTCGACCAGTGGGTCACGCCCAGCGCCTCGGGCGGTGGGGCCAGCGTGGTGGCCAGGATCTCTGCCCGCCGGTCACGGCGAACCGTTTGGGGACGGCCACGGCGGGGTCGGTCGGCCAGGCCGTGGGCGAGCCCCTCACGCAGGTAGCGCTTACGCCAGGCGATGACAGTTGGCCGGGAGACGTCGAGCCGCTCGGCGATCTCGGTGTTGGCCGCGCCTTCGGCGGCCAGCAGCAGAATCTTGGCCCGCTGGACCACCACGGCAGGAGCTCGGGTCGCGCTCGACCAGCGCCGCAACCTGGCCAGGTCATCAGGACCTATGGGCAAGGCAGCGGCAGACAACGGCATGCTCGGATACTCCCCGCCGCGCTGACCAGCTGTCAAATCATCTTAGAGACAGGCCACTAGGTGGCTGATCCGGCTTGGCTGCAGGAGGGCGCCATGTCCTACAACTCCGTCACCCTCGTCGGCAACCTGACCGATGGTCCAGTACTGCAGCCAGCTCCTCGGCGTATGACTCCCAAGGCGGCAGGTGCTCGAGCGGCGCGGGGTCCGAGGCGCCGGTGCCCACGCGGTCGAACCGGATCAGCCGAGCAAACGAGGCGAGTCTTCGGTACATCAGCGCTGAGGCCGGGTCCTCCCACATTGTGTCCACGTGGCTGAAGCTCCCGGGCGTCACCACTAGGTCAGGCGGCCCCTGCCCCAGTACCTGGTAGGCGATGCGGTCCTGCCCCAGCGAGGCGTATCTCGTCTCCGGCTGCACATGCGCCCCCACACTCACCGTCCTGCGAGATTCTAAGCAGATCACCGCAGGTCCTACCCGCAGCCGAGTTCTTCACCGGACATCACATCCAGGTTACCAAGGAGAAACCGGCATTCACCGGCCGACTTCCCGCCAGCCTTAGGGCTTACGAACGTCGAGCTGTGGCTAGGACTCGTCGGGGTACGCGGGGAGCGTGGCCAGGTTGCTCATGGACGCTCGGGGATAGGCCGATTGTTACCAAGCATCCTGCCTGCGCCGGCGTGACCCCCTGTGGGTGAGAGGTTGTCGGTATTGCTGTCGGCTCCAGGTGTCCGAGCTGGCACGGTGTTTGGCCGAAGCTGTGTAATTCGACCGATTTCCCCCGTCCTGGGTGGTTACGTAGATTCCGGTCGGCCTGTCCGACCTGGACGGCCGTCCATGTCGTGCCTGGCCGAGCTAGCACCGGAACGCCTGTGGAGCAGGCCTGACAGCGACCGACCAAGGAGGCCAGAGAGAACTGCTCCGCATGGCGGGCACCGCTGTCGCTCGGCCGCAGGAGGAAGGGACCTGATGAGTCGTTCATGGCCCACGTTCGTCCGGTGGATCGTCCTGGCCCTGCTGCTTGGTCTTGTCGCCCTTCCCGCCGGGGCCGTGCCAAAGCCGACCAAGCCGAACAGCGCCCTTACCCACATGTCGCAGTCGGTGGCGGTGCGGGCATGGCTGAACGATCCAAGCCAGGCGCCCGAGCAGTATCGGGGCCGCTTCGAAGCCATGCAGGACGCGGTCACCGGAGCGCGCAGGGCACGGTCGGCGCAGGCCCGATCGGTGTTCCTGGACCGGTTCAACCGCGACGTCGACGGGCTGCCCCAGAACGAGGAGTCGGTCGGCGTCTGCCGCAGCAACTCCCGCTATGTGCTGGAGGGCAC
>DASUPQ010000397.1 GCA_036280995.1 Actinomycetota bacterium
GCCCGCAGCCCCTCACCCATGCGGTCCTCCGGCAGCCGACGTCCTCAACCCACTGTCGCACGACCCGCTGAGATTTCGCTGAGCGCCTGCCGGGTTCGGGCAGGCCGGAACCCCGACCCGCGGCTGCCGGTCCCCCGCCTCGCGGTCCCCGTCCCGCGGTCCCCGTCCCGCGGTCCCCGTCCCGCGGTCACGCCGGAACCCGACCCGCCGTTGTCGGGTCCCCCGAGGCTACTCCCGGCGGGTTCGTCGGTGCGTCGGGCTGTCCACAGCCCCCGTCAGGCGGGTCCCCCGGCCCGTCAGGCAAGCTCGCCGGCCGTCAGGCGGGCTCGCCGAGGGCGCGGGGGAGGGCGCCCTCGTAGGCGTCGCGGACGCGGGACAGGGGGAGGTCGAGGACGCCGGGGACGATCAGGCGGTCGCCGCCGGTCGCGCCCAGGCGGGTGCTGGGGACGCCGGCCTGGACGGCCGCCGCCTCCAGTTCGTCGGCCGCCTCGGGAGGGGCGGCGAGGAGGACCCGGGTGGCCGACTCGCTGACCAGCGCGGCCAGCGCCGCCTGGCCCTCCGGCAGGTCGGCCGCGCCGCTCCCGTCGTCCGCGGCCCGGCCCTGGCCCCCGCCCGCGAGGACGTCCGGGAGGGTCACGGTGGCGCCGACCCCGGCGGCGAGGGTCGCCTCGACCAGGGCGAGGGCCAGGCCGCCGTCGGAGAGGTCGTGGACGCCGACGGGCAGGCGGCGGGCGGCCAGGTCGGCCAGCAGGCCGTGGAGCCGGGCCTCGGCGGGCAGGTCGAGGGCGGGGGGGCGGCCCTCGAGGCGGCCGGTGGCGAGGCGCTGCCATACCGAGCCGCCGAGCTCGACCCGGGTCTCCCCCAGCAGCCAGACGTCGAGGCCGGGTCGGGGGAAGCCGGTGGGGACGGCGGTGGTGGCGTCCTCCAGCAGGCCGAGGACCCCCACGATCGGGGTGGGGTGGATGGGCCGGCCCGACGACTCGTTGTAGAAGCTGACGTTGCCGCCGGTGACGGGGAGCCCGAGGGCCCGGCAGGCGGCGGCCATGCCGTCGACGGCGGCCGCGAACGTGCCCATGACCTCGGGACGCTCGGGGCTGGCGAAGTTGAGGCAGTTGGTGACGGCGATCGGCTGGGCGCCGGTGCAGGCCACGTTGCGGGCCGCCTCGGCCACGGCCAGGGCGGCCCCGGCGGCCGGGTCGAGGGCGGCGTAGCGGCCGTTGCCGTCGGTGGCCAGGGCCACCGCCCTCCCCGAGCCGGGGACGCGGAGCACGGCGGCGTCGCAGCCCGGCCCGGCGACCGTGCCGTGGCCGACGAAGCGGTCGTACTGCTCCCACACCCAGCGCTTGGAGGCGCAGGTCGGGTCGGCGGCCAGGGCGAGCACGGCCTCGGCGGGATCGGCGGCCAGCGGGACCTCGGCCGCTCCGGCGGCCGGCGGGCCAGGGGGGACCAGCGGCCGGTCGTACACCGGCCCGTCGTCGGCCAGGCTGGCCGCCGGCACCTCGGCCACCACCACCCCCCGGAACCGCACGTTCAGGATCCCGCCGGTCGTCATCTCCCCGAGCACGCTGGCCAGAATCCCCCAGCGCTCGCAGACCTCGAGCACGTCGGCCAGGCGCGCCGGGTCGACCAGGGCGAGCATGCGCTCCTGGGACTCCGAGACGAGCACCTCCCAGGCCTCCATCGACGGCTCGCGCAGGGGCACGGCGTCCAGGTCGACCTCCATGCCCATCCCGGCCCGGGCCGCGACCTCGGCGACCGCGCAGCTGATCCCGGCCGCCCCCAGGTCCTGGAGCCCGCGCAGCAGGCCCCGCTCGACCAGCTCCAGGCAGGCCTCGATCAGCAGCTTCTCCTGGAACGGGTCGCCCACCTGCACGTTCGGGCGCTTGGCATCGTCGCCCTCCTCGAAGCTGGCCGAGGCGAGCACGCTCGCCCCCCCGATCCCGTCCCGGCCGGTCTTGGCCCCCATCAGCACGGCCAGGTCGCCCGGCCGCTCGGCCGAGCCGCTGAGGCGCCGGTCGGCCGGCATGAACCCGACGGTGAGGGCGTTGACCAGCGGGTTGCCGGCATAGCAGGGGTCGAACACGACCTCGCCCCCGACGGTGGCCACCCCCACGCAGTTGCCGTAGTGGCCGATGCCGGCCACCACCCCCTCGACCAGCCGCCGCTGCAGGGGCTCGGCCGGGTCGCCGAACCGCAGCGAGTTGAGGCTGGCCGCCGGCCGCGCCCCCATGGCCAGGATGTCGCGGATGATCCCCCGACCCCGGTGGCCGCCCCCTGGAACGGCTCCACGAACGACGGGTGGTTGTGGGACTCGATCTTGAACACCGCCGCCAGCCCGTCGCCCAGGTCGACCACCCCGGCGTTCTCCCCCGGCCCCTGCAGCACCCTCGCCCCCTTCGTGGGCAGCCGCCGCAGGTGCACCTTGGACGACTTGTAGGAGCAGTGCTCGGACCACAGCAGCGAGAACATGGCCAGCTCGGCCCGGCTCGGCTCCCGCCCCAGCACCGCCAGGATCCGCTCGAACTCCTCGTCGGTCAGGCCGAGCTGGCGGTGCAGGGTGGCCGCGGTGCTAGACACGGGCCGCCAGGACCGACTCGAACAGCCCCCGGCCGCCGACCGGGCCGAGCAGAGGGTCGACGGCGTGCTCGGGGTGGGGCATGAGGCCGACCACGTTGCCGGCGGGGTTGCGGACCCCGGCGATGTCGGCCATGGAGCCGTTGGGGTTGTGGCCGGGGGCGTAACGGAACACGACCTGGCCGGCGGCGGCCAGGGCGGCCGGGTCGTCGCAGACGTAGCGGCCCTCGCCGTGCTTGACCGGGATGGCCAGGGACTCGCCGGCGGTGCAGGCGCCGGTCCAGGCGGTGGCGGTGGACTCGACCACCACCTCGACCTCGCGGCAGACGAAGCGCAGCCCGGCGTTGCGGAGCAGGGCCCCGGGGAGCAGGCCGGCCTCGCACAGCACCTGGAAGCCGTTGCAGATGCCAAGGACCGGCCCGCCGGAGCGGGCGAAGGCGGCCACCGCCCCCATCACCGGGGAGAACCGGGCGATCGCCCCGCAGCGCAGGTAGTCGCCGTAGGAGAACCCGCCGGGCAGGACCACGGCGTCGACCCCCCGGAGGTCGCCGTCGCCGTGCCACAGGGCCACCGGCTCGCCCCCCATCGCGGCCACGGCGGCCCGGGCGTCCCGGTCGTCACACGACCCCGGGAAGGTCACCACCCCGACCTTCATGCGGCAGCCTCCCCGACGACGTCCCGACCGCGACGCAGGCTACCAGACAGCATTGTCGATGATTTGCGGCTGTGGACCGCGATGGGCAGCTCGCTTGGCGATCGGCTACGCTCCCCTCCGGGGGGCCGAGCGCCGACCAGGCGGCCGGGGTGCGGCGCGCCCTCAGGCCGCGGGGAGGCGGTCCGACCATCCGGGCCAGGTGGCCATGGCCCACTTGTCGTCGTCGAAGTCGCGGTCGGTGACGGCGGCGGCGGCCAGGCTGGCGTCGGGATCGACCCAGAGGAAGCAGCCGCTGGCCCCGAAGTGGCCGAAGGCCGAGGGCGAGCGGCGGTCGCCCATCCAGTGGGGGCGCTTGCTGTCGTGGAGCTCGAAGCCGAGGCCCCAGTCGCAGGGGTCGAAGCGGCCGACCCCGGGGACCAGCCCGGCCAGGCCGGGGAACTGGACGGAGATGGCCTCGGCGAACAGGTCGGGGCCGACCACGGGGGCGCCCCGGTCCAGCAGGCAGCGGGCCAGGCGGGTCAGGTCGTCGAGGGTGGAGGCGGCGCCGGCGGCCGGGTCGCCGTCGACCCCGCGGCGGTGGACGAGCCCGGTCGCGGTCATGCCCAGCGGATCGAGCACGCTGGTGGAGAGCCAGCTGGCGAAGGTCGTCCCGGCGGCGTCGGCAGCCGCCTCGGCCAGGATCCGGAAGCCGACGTTGGAGTAGATGCGGCGCTGCCCGGGGGGCCGGGCCCGGCCCGGGGGCTCGAAGGGATGGCCGCCGGCATGGGCCAGCAGGTGGCGGAGGGTGACGCCCTCGCCGCCGCCGGGGACCGGCTGGTCGAGCTCGATCCGCCCCGACTCGACCGCGGCCAGGGCGGCCAGCGAGGTCATCAGCTTGGTCACCGACGCCACCTCGAACCGGTCGTCGCCGGTCACTCCGCCGAGGAAGGCCGTCTCCACCCCCGACGGCGAGACCACCGCCACCCCGGCCCGCCCGACCGGCCAGTCCAGCTCCAGTGTCACCGGTACCCCGCCTCCTTCAGTCGCGCCAGCGCGCTCGCGTCGTCGCCCGACAGCAGGGCGGCGGCGTCCGCGCAGCCCCGGTTGGGCTGGACCTCGCCGCCGAACAGCCGGCCGCAGGCCTCCAGCTCGGCCGTGCGGGCGGCCAGCTCGGCGGCCGCGTCCGGCGGCCCGCCGCCGGCGACGTGGGCGCCCTCGTGGGCCAGCACGGCCGCGACCCGCTCGGGCGCGGCCTCGCCCTGCTGGAACTTGGCGTGGACCAGGACCGCCGGCCGCTCCGGCCCGAAGTCGGTGGCCGACTCGTTGATGGACAGCTCGAACTCGGCGAAGGCCAGGGTGGCGGCCGCGACCTGGAGCCCGGCGCGCGCCCGCTGGATCGGGGCGGTCGAGCGCAGGGCGCAGAGCTTGTCGGCGGCCGCGTCCAGCAGCGCCACCTCGGCGGCCGTGCCGACCAGGGTGACCCGGTCCAGGCGGGGGCAGCTGGCCTGGCGCCGCACGACCCGGTCCCGGTTCTCGGGCAGGAGGACCGGGACGCGGACCTCGCCGACGCCATGGCTCAGGTCCTGGGCCGGCGGCGAGCGCCGGGCCGCGACCGGGAGCTGGCCGGGACCCGACCCGAACATGCCGGCCGCCACCACCACCATGGCCACGGTGGTGACGGCCACGGCCAGCCACAGCCACCACGGCAGCCGCGGCCAGGGGCGGGCCTTGATGGCGGCCACCTCGTCCGGGGCGAGCCGGCGCGGCCGCCCGATGGACGGCAGCCGCAGCCGGCCGGTCATCTGCCTGGCCACCTGCCGCTCAGTCGGGCAGGAGGCGCACGGAGAACTCCTCGATCACCGGGTTGGCCAGCAGCGCCTCGGCCATCCGCCGGGCCGCCTGCTCGCCGTCGCCGTCCCGGACGGTGAGCTCGACGTGCTTGCCGATGCGGACGTCGGAGACCCCGTCGAAGCCGAGCGACGGGAGGGCCCGCTCGACCGCCTGGCCCTGCGGGTCGAGGATCTCCCGCTTCAGCATCACGTCCACCGCTACTCGGGGCATCTGGGACCTCCACGCTCACGTTGCCGCTGCATCGTATCGGTTCCCGGCGGCGGGACGGCTCGGGCGGTGTGACCGAAGAGTGACAAACCCGAAGTCGGAGCGTACCGGGCGCGGTGCCGCTTCGTGACCGGGCCGGCACAAGGTAGGGCTCCAGCGCCGCGAGGCGGCGCGGGAAGAGAGGAGCACCGCATGCCGGCACCGATCCCCGACCGGCCACCGCCGGCCAGCCAGTCCGCCGCCC
>DASUPQ010000398.1 GCA_036280995.1 Actinomycetota bacterium
CTTCCTGGAGTGCTGCCGCACCGGCGCCCGCCCCCGCACCGACGGCTGGAACGGCGTCCGCGTGGTCGCCACCCTCGAGGCGGCCCAGCAGTCTCTCGACAAGGGCGGCATCCAGGTCGAGGTCGACGCCCCCACCCGGTAACGAACCGGGAATTCCTCGCCGACCTGCTGGATGGGGCGGACGGGGTCGGCAGGTGCCGGTGGCCACGCCTGAGGTGGCCGTGGAGCTGCCCGCGGGTTGACAGCCCTCCCCTGACAGTAGTTACCATCCCACTGGATGGTAAGGGGATGGTGGATGTGGGCGAGGCGGACAAGACCGAGAAGATCACCGTCAACCTGGGCCTGGTCGACCTGGGCCAGGTCGACCTGCTGGTCCAGGAGGGCTTCTACGCCAACCGGACCGACTTCATCCGCACCGCGATCCGGGCCCAGCTGGCCACCCACGCCGAGGCCGTGCACCACACGATGGCCCGCAAGACGCTGGTCCTGGGAGTGCAGCACTACTCGCGGCACGACCTCGAGGCCGTCCGCGACGCCGGCCAGCGCCTCCAGATCCGGGTCCTGGGCCTGGCCAGCATCGCCGACGACGTCCCCCCCGACCTGGCCCTGGCCACCATCGAGTCGGTCGAGGTGCTTGGCGCCCTGCGCGCCAGCGCCCCGGTCAAGGCGGCCCTGACCGGCCGCATCGTCTGACCTCCGAGCGAAGGAAGCTGTTGATGCAGGACGAGATGAACGAGGCGACCCGCCTCACGCGCGAGGGGCGGCTCGCCGAGGCGACCGCGTTGATCCAGCGGACCCTGGGCGGACGCCCCGGCGAGGCCAGTGAGGGTGTGGGCAGCTCCGAGCACCCGGGTTCCGGGTCGGCTACGTTCCCCCACCGGGGGGCCCGGCGCCGGACCGGGTGGGTGCCGCGCGGCCCCGGGTGGGGACAGGGTGAGCCCGGCCTCAGGTGGGGCCAGCGTGGCTCCGGGTCGGGACAGGGGGCCGAGGGGGCGCCGGGGGCGGGACTCCGGGACGGGTCGTTCACCAACGCGGCCGGGACCCGCGGCTACAAGCTGTACGTGCCCACCGCGGCCGCCGGGCGCGACATGCCGCTGGTGGTGATGCTGCATGGTTGCACCCAGACGGCGGCCGACTTCGCCGCCGGGACCCGCATGAACGAGCTGGCCGAGCGGGACGGCTTCCTGGTCGCCTACCCCGAGCAGGTGGCCAAGGCCAACCAGCGGCGCTGCTGGAACTGGTTCCTGCCGGCCCACCAGCGCCGCGACGCCGGCGAGCCGTCGCTGCTGGCCGGGATCACCCGCCAGGTCATGGCGACCCATCAGGTCGACCCGGGCCGGGTGTTCGTGGCCGGGCTCTCGGCCGGCGGGGCCATGGCCGCCGTGCTGGCCGCGACCTACCCGGACCTGTACGCCGCCGCCGGGATCCACTCCGGCCTCGCCGCCGGGGCCGCCCGCGACGTCCAGTCGGCGTACGCGGCCATGCGTCAGGGGCCGCCGGCGGGGACCGACGGCCATGGCCCGGGCATCCCCCTGATCGTCTTCCAGGGCGGCCGCGACACCACCGTGGCTCCCGCCAACGCCGCCGCCCTGCTCGGCCCCTGGAGCAGGACGGCCACCGCCGAGGTGACCGAAGGCCCCGGCTGGACCCGCCGCGCCTACCGCGACCGGGACGGCAAGGTCGTGGCCGAGTGGTGGACGGTCCACGCACTCGGCCACGCCTGGTCGGGCGGCAGCCGGGAAGGGTCGTTCGCCGATCCGGACGGCCCCGACGCCTCCGCCGAGCTGGTGCGCTTCTTCAACGACCAGGCCGGCGGGGGCGACTCCGGGGGCGGGCGGGGCCGCCTGGCCCTGCCCAGGCCGCTGCGGTCCTTGTTCGGCCGAGGCCGCTGACCTGGAGCTCTCCCGGGCCCGGGCGACGTGGCCATTCCTCTGCGCCTCCGTCACGGCGACCGGGAGCTGTCGTTCCTGAGCATCATGGCCAGCTTCGGCACGCCGCTGGGCGTGACCGTGGCCGAGCTTGTGATCGACTCCGGGCGCCGGCGGGCGGCCTGGAGGGGGTCGCCACTGGGTAGGACGGCGTGCGGGCCAGGGCCGCTTCCCCGGCGGCGCGCCGGTGGATACGCTCCGCCGTGACGCCCAGGGGGGCTCGACGAGGAGGGTCAGCCATGGCGCTACGGCTCTGGGAGCTGCACGGCGACGGCAGGACGGTCACCCCCGGGGCGGTGGTCCGGCCCGAGGAGCGGCTGTCGTGGGGACGGACCGCCGGGATCGGGATGCAGCACGTCGTGGCCATGTTCGGGGCCACCTTCCTGGTGCCGGTGCTGACCGGGTTCCCGCCGGCGACCACCATCCTGTTCTCGGGGATCGGGACGCTGCTGTTCCTGGTCATCACCCGCAACCGGGTGCCGAGCTACCTCGGGTCGAGCTTCGCCTTCATCGCCCCGGTGATCGCCGCCAAGGCCGAGGGCGGGATCCCGGCCGCGCTCGGCGGGATCGTCGTCTGCGGCGTGCTGTTCTTCCTGATCGGGCTGGTGGTGGACCGGACCAGCTCGCGGCTGATCGAGTGGCTGATGCCGCCGGTGGTGACCGGGGCCATCGTCGCCCTGATCGGCCTCAACCTGGCCCCGGTGGCCAGGGACAGCTTCGCCCGGCAGCCGCTGCTGGCGTTCATCACGCTGGCCGCGATCCTGCTCATCGGCATCGTCTTCAAGGGGTTCATCGGGCGGCTGTCGGTGTTCCTCGGGGTCCTGCTCGGCTACCTGGTGGCCGCCGTGGCCGGCGAGATCGACTTCGCGCCGGTCGGCGACGCCGCCTGGGTCGGGCTGCCCGACTTCACCGGGCCCACCTTCAGCTGGCGGGCGATCGCGCTGATCGCTCCCGTGGTCATCGTCCTGATCGCCGAGAACACCGGCCACGTCAAGGCCGTGGCCGCCATGACCGAACGCAACCTGGACGACTCGCTGGGCAAGGCCTACATGGGCGACGGGGCGGCCACCGCCCTGGCCGGGCTGGGCGGAG
>DASUPQ010000399.1 GCA_036280995.1 Actinomycetota bacterium
TAGCTGGGGATGAGGATCGCGCGGGTGCCGGGCAGCCGGCCGTTGTCGAGGTCGTCGATGGCGTCGTTGGCCGCCTCCAGGGGGTAGGGCTTGGTGTGCAGGGTGACCTTGCCCTGGGCGGCCAGGGCCATCAGCTCGGCAAGGTCGTTGTAGGTGCCGACGATGTTGCCGATGACGTTGCGCTCGGTGGAGATGATCTCGATGGTCGGCACCTCGACGATCCCGCCGTAGCCGATCACGAAGTGCGACCCGGCCCGCCTGGTCATCTGCCAGGCGTCCTTCTCGGCGCCTTCCTCGCCGACGAAGTCCAGCACCACCTCGGCCCCGTTGCCGCCGGTCAGCTCCTTGACCTTGTCGACGTGGCTGCCGTCGGCGACCACGCCGTGGTCGGCTCCGATGGTCTTGGCGAACTCGAGCGCCTCGGGGCTGCGGTCGACCACGATGATG
This sequence comes from Actinomycetota bacterium, assembly GCA_036280995.1. Lineage (NCBI taxonomy): Bacteria > Bacillati > Actinomycetota > Actinomycetota bacterium. The sequence goes on from DASUPQ010000399.1 coordinate 448, forward strand.
GTGGTGGCGCAGAGGGCGGCCAGCACCTGGATGGCGATGTGGCCGAGGCCACCGGCCCCGATGACCACGCAGGCGGTGCCCGGGTAGAGCAGGGGCACGGCCTTGCGGACGGCGTGGTAGGCGGTCAGGCCGGCGTCGGCCAGGGCGGCCACGTCGGCCGGCTGGAGCTTGGGGTCGATCTTGACCACGGCCCGGGCCCCGGTCCGGAGGTAGGTGGCCATGCCCCCGTGGGTGTTGAGCCCGGGGAAGAAGCTGTTGACGCAGTGCATGTCGTCCCCGGCCCGGCAGTAGCGGCAGAAGCCGCAGGTCGCCTGGGGGTGGAGGATGACCGTGTCGCCGGGGGCGACGTGGCTGACGGCCGAACCGACCTCGTGGACCCAGCCGGCGTTCTCGTGGCCGAGGGTGTAGGGCAGCGGCGCGTCGGCGTCCAGCTCGTGCCACTGGCCCAGGTAGAGGTGGATGTCGGTCCGGCAGAGGCCGGCCCCACCGATCTTGACGATCACGTCGAGGGGATCCTCGACCTTCGGCTCCTCGATCTCGTCCACTGTGGGCCGCTCGTTATAGCGGTGGAGCCGCAGTGCCTGCATCGATGCATCACCTCGTCCTCGGCCGAGGGGGGCTGCCATGACCTCTCGATCGTTGGGTAGATCGCAGAAACGAACAAGTAGCCAAAATCCCACGATAGTTGGGAAATCGGTGGGCTTTGCGCGACGACGCGGCAGGAGACAATCGAGTCGTTGAACCTTCGCGCGGTTCGTCCCGATCCCCGGCGCCGCCGCCCCCCGGCGGCGGCGGTTCCCTGACCATGGGCCGGATCCTGGCCCACGGCCTGGGCGGGCGCTCGGACCTGCCGGTGCCGATGTGGCTGGCCCAGTACGGGGCCGCGGTGGCGCTGGTCTTCTCCTTCGCCGCCCTGCGCACCTTCTGGCGCACCCCGCGGCTGGAGCACGCCGGCGCCGGCGACGGCCGGCCCCTCCCGGCCCCGGTGCAGCGGCTGGCCGACGCGCCGGCCACCCGGGCCGGCCTGCGGGCGCTGGGCCTGGCCCTGGCCGGCATCACCCTGGCCGCGGCCGCCTTCGGGCCCGACGACCCGGTGGCCAACCCGGCCCCGACCTGGCTGTACATCTGGTTCTGGGTCGGGTTGGTGCCGGCGTCGCTGCTGTTCGGGCCGATCTGGCGGCTGATGAACCCGCTGCGCACCCTGTCGGCCGGGCTGGAGCGGCTGCGCGGCCGGCCCGGCGCGGTGTCGCGCGAGCTGCCGGCCGGGCTCGGCTACTGGCCGGCGGCCGCCTCCCTGGCCGTGTTCGCCTGGCTGGAGCTGGTCTACGCCGAGGCCAGCCTGCCCTCGACCGTCCTCGCCTTCCTGCTCGGCTACGGGCTGGTCCACCTGGGGGCGTCGATGGTCTACGGGCAGGCCTGGTTCGCCCGTGGCGACGGGTTCGAGGTGTACTCGACCCTGCTCGCCTCCCTGTGCCCGTTCGGCCGGCGCGCCGACGGCCGCCCGGTCGTCCGCAACCCCCTGGCCGGGCTGGCCGGCATCGACGTCGCCCCTGGGCTGGTGGCCGTGATCTGCGTGCTGCTGGGCGGGGCCGCCTTCGACGGGCTGGCCCGGACGCGCTGGTGGGCGTCGGTCACCGGCGACCGGGGCGAGCACGTCGACCTGCTCCTGGGCACGGCCGGGCTGGCCGCCGCCATCGGCTTCGTGGCCGTCACCTACCTGGCCGCCACCCGGGCCAGCCAGCGCTACCGCCCGGTCCGGATCGCCGACCCGGCCGAGGACCGGCTGGACCGGCGCTTCGTGCACACCCTGCTCCCGATCGCCGTCGGCTACACCCTGGCCCACTACTTCTCCCTGCTGGTGCTGCAGGGCCAGAACGGCTACATCCGGGCCTCGGACCCCTTCGGGCGGGGCTGGGACCTGTTCGGCACGGCCAGCTGGGTCCAGAATCCCCTTGCCGTGTCCACCGCCACCATCGCCCTGGTCCAGGTCACCTCCATCGTCGCCGGCCACATGGTCGGGGTGGTGGCCGCCCACGACCGGGCCATGGCCACCTTCCGCGGCCGCGACCGGCTGCGGGGCCAGTACCTCCTGTTCGCCACCATGGTCTGCTACACCGTCGGGGGCATCGCCCTGCTGGTGGGGACATGAGGGGCACGGCGCCGGTCAACGGCGTGCGGCTCCACTACGTGGTCGAGGGCGACGGCCCGCTGGTCGTGCTGCTGCACGGCTGGCCCCAGACCTGGTACTGCTGGCGCGAGGTGATCGCCCCCCTGGCCGCCGCCCACACCGTGCTCGCCCCCGACCTGCGCGGCTACGGGCAGAGCGACAAGCCCCCGGCCGGCTACGACAAGCGGACCATGGCCACCGATGTCCGGGCCCTGGCCGCCCACCTGGGCCACTCGCGGATCGCCCTGCTGGCCGGCCACGACCGCGGGGCCAGGGTCGCCCACCGCTACGCCCTCGACCACCCGGACGAGGTCGAGCGGCTGGCCGTGCTCGACGTCGTCCCCACCCGCGAGATGTTCAGCCGGCCCGACGCCACCATCGCCCGCGGCTACTGGCACTGGCTGTTCCACCTCCAGCCCGACCTCCCCGAGCTCCTGGTCGGGCCGAACATCGAGGCCTACCTGCGCTGGTTCTTCGAGCGCTGGACGACCAACCGCCCGGCCGTCGAGGCGGCCGTGCCCGAGTACGTGCGCGCCTTTGAGGCCCCGGGCGCGCTGCGGGCCGGCTTCGACGACTACCGGGCCACCTTCCCCGACGACCTGGACGCCGACGAGGCCAGCGCCGCCGCCGGCCAGCGCCTGTCCATGCCCGTGCTGGCCCTGTGGGGCGACGCCGGCCTGCCCAGCCGCCTCCCCGTGCTCGACATCTGGCGCCGCTACGCCGACGACGTCCGCGGCCAGGCCGTCGCCGGCTGCGGCCACTTCCTCCCCGAGGAGCAGCCGGACGAGGTCGCCGCCCAGCTGCTCGCCTTCCTCGGCGGCTGACCTCCCTATCCTGGGAGGCCATGACGCCACTGCAGCGGCTGCGGCGGGCCGCGATCGACCTCCGGCCGCTGCGGCACACCGACTTCCGTCGGCTGTGGGTGGGGAACTCGCTCGGGTTCGTGGGGTTCCAGCTGACCGCGGTGGCCGTGCCGGTGCAGGTGTACGAGCTGACCGGGTCCTCGTTCTGGGTGGGGATGCTGGGGCTGGTGGGGCTGGTCCCGCTGGTGCTGTTCGGGCTCTGGGGCGGGGCGGTGGCCGACGCCGTCGACCGCCGGGTGCTGCTGCTGGGGTCGTCGCTGCTGCTGTGGGCCTGCACCGGCGGGCTGCTGGCGGCGGAGCTGGCCGGCGTGGCCGGCCTGCCCCTGCTGCTGGGGCTGGTCGCCGTCCAGGCGGCCGGGTTCGCGGTCGCCTCCTCGACCCGGGGGGCGATCGTCCCCCGGGTGCTGCCGGAGCGGCTGGTGCCGGCGGCCAACACCCTGTCGTTCACGGCCTCCAACGTCGGCCTGGTCCTCGGCCCCCTGCTGGCCGGGCTGATCCTGGCCCGCTGGTCGTTCGCGGCCGCCTACGCCGCCGACCTGGCCGTGTTCACCGTCGCCCTGTACGCGGCGGCGCGGCTGCCGGCCCTCCCCCCGGCCGGGCCGGCCACCAGCCCGGGGCTGCGGTCGGTGGCCGAAGGGCTGGCCTTCATCGCCACCCGGCCGGTGCTGCTGCTGTCGTTCGCCGTCGACATCGCGGCCATGGTGCTGGCCATGCCCCGGGCCCTGTTCCCCGAGACCGCGGCCACCCTCGGCGGCCGCGGGGCCGTGGGCTGGCTGTACGCGGCCATCGCCATGGGGGCGGTGGCGGCCGGGCTGTCCTCGGGCTGGATCGGGCGGGTCGGCCGCCAGGGCGTCGCCCTGGTCGCGGCCGTGATCGCCTGGGGGCTGGCCGTGGCCGCGGCCGGGCTGGCCCCGGCCCTCTGGATGACCGTCGCCCTGCTGGCCGTGGCCGGCGCGGCCGACCTGGTCTCGGCCGTCTACCGGCAGACGATCCTCCAGACCTACGCTCCCGACGAGATGCGCGGGCGCATGCAGGGGGTGTTCATCGTGGTCGTGGCCGGCGGCCCCCGCCTCGGCGACCTGCGGGCGGGGGCCACCGCGGCCGCCTTCGGGGCCACCGTGTCCTGGGTCGGGGGCGGGCTCGTCTGCGCCGCCCTGGTCGCCCTGGCCCTGCTCGTGCCCGCCCTGCGGAACTACGACGCCCACGCCCCCCGGGTGGAGAATAGGGTCTGATGACCGCTCCCCGCCTGCGCGACACCGACCTGGACGCGCTCGACCGGCGCCTCGCCCCGGCCGACGCCGAGCTCGCCGCCCGCTACCCGGGGGACTCCGGGGCCCGGCAGCCGGTCCACACCGTCTACGTCCCGGCCGACCAGATGACCCCCGGCCTGCCCGCCGGCTGGGGGGCGCAGGCCCTGGCCGCCCTGGAGGAGCACGCCGCCGCCGCCCCCGCCCTGGCCGCGGCCACCGGGCTCGACCCGGCCCTGGTCGGGCGGGTGCACGGTGGCGTGCTGGCCAAGCTGGAGCGGGAGCCGATCGAGGACCTGCGCCTCGACTTCGAGGACGGCTACGGGCCGCGGCCGCCGGCCGAGGAGGACGGCCACGCCCTCGGCGCCGCCCGGGCGCTGGCCGGCGCGCTCGCCGGGGCCGCGCCCCCGCCGTACGTGGGCCTGCGGGTCAAGTGCCTGGAGGCGGCGACCCGGCGCCGGGGGCTGCGGACCCTCGACCTGTTCCTGGGGGCGCTGCTGGCCGAGACCGGGCTCCCGGACGGGTTCGTGGTCACCCTGCCCAAGGTGACCGACGTGCGCCAGGTGGAGGCCATGGCCCTGGTCTGCGGGCTGCTGGAGGAGGCGCACGGGCTGGGCGACGGGCGGCTGCGGTTCGAGATCCAGGTCGAGACCCCGCAGTCGATCCTGGCCGCCGACGGCACGGCCACCGTGGCCCGGCTCGTCCACGCCGCCGGCGGCCGCTGCTCGGGCCTCCACTACGGCACCTACGACTACAGCGCCGCCTGCGGGATCGCCGCCGCCTACCAGAGCATGGACCACCCGGCGGCCGACCACGCCAAGGCGGTCATGCAGGTGGCGGCCGCCGGCACCGGGGTGCGCCTGTCCGACGGGTCCACCAACGTGCTCCCGGTGGGCGACCGGGCGGCCGTCCACGCCGCCTGGCGGCTGCACGCCCGGCTGGTCCGCCGCTCGCTGGAGCGCGGCTACTGGCAGGGCTGGGACATGCACCCGGCGCAGCTGCCCACCCGCTACCTGGCCACCTACGCCTTCTTCCGTGAGGGCCTGCCCGCGTCGGCGGCCCGGCTGCGGGCCTATGCCGAGCGGACCGGCGGCGGGGTCCTGGACGAGCCGGCCACCGCCCAGGCTTTGGCCTCCTTCGTGGCCCGCGGCCTCGACTGCGGCGCCCTGACCGAGGCCGAGGTGCGGGAGCTGACCGGCCTGGACCGGGCCGCGGTGGACGGCTACGCCAGGCGTTCCGGGTCCCGCTGAGGCCTTGACGGCTGCGGATACTCGTAGTGGAATAGTTATCTCGCATGATGGAAATCGGGTGAAAGGCTGGTGCACGACATGGCCAGGACAGACGAGCGCGACCAACAGGCATCCGGCCGTGGCGCCGTCCACCCGGTGGACGAGGTCCTCCCGGTTCCGAGACTGGCCGTCTACGGGTTCCAGCACGTGCTGGCCTTCTACGCCGGCGCCGTCATCGTGCCCATCCTGCTCGCCAGCGCCATCGACCTCACCCCCGAGCAGCTCGCCTACCTGATCAACGCCGACCTGTTCACCTGCGGCATCGCCTCGATCATCCAGTCGGTCGGCTTCTGGAAGATCGGCGTGCGGCTGCCCCTGCTCCAGGGGGTCACCTTCGCCGCCGTCTCCCCGATGATCGCCATCGGCCTGGCCGAGGGCGGCGGCGTGCCCGGCCTCAAGGCCATCTACGGCTCGGTGATCGTCGCCGGGATCTTCGCCTTCCTGGTCGCGCCCTTCTTCGCCAGGCTGATCCGGCTGTTCCCGCCGATCGTCACCGGCACCGTCATCACCATCATCGGCATCGTGCTGCTGTCGGTGGCCGCCCTGGACGCCGGCGGCGGCGGGGCCAGCCAGTTCACCGACCCGCCAACCTTCGGGGCGCTCCGGAACCTGGCCCTGGCCGGCTTCACCCTGCTGATCATCCTGGTCATCTACCGGATGTTCACCGGCTTCGTGGCCACCGTCGCCGTGCTCATCGGCCTGGTCGTCGGCACCCTGGTCGGCTGGCTGTTCGACTTCACCGACTTCAGCCGGGTCGCCGGGGCCGACGTGCTCGGGGTCACCACCCCCTTCTACTTCGGCGCCCCCACCTTCAACGCGGCCGCGATCATCTCGATGGTGATCGTGATGCTGATCACCATGGTCGAGACCACCGGCGACGTGTTCGCCGCCGGCGAGATCGTCGAGAAGCCGGTCGACAAGGAGGACGTGGCCCGGGCCCTCCGGGCCGACGGGCTGGCCACCACCCTCGGCGGCATCCTCAACTCCTTCCCCTACACCTGCTTCGCCGAGAACGTCGGGCTGGTCCGGCTGACCAAGATCAAGAGCCGCTGGGTGGTGGCCACCGCCGGGCTGTTCATGATCCTCATCGGGCTGGTCCCCAAGGTCGGGGCCATCGTCGCCGCCATCCCGCCGCCGGTGCTCGGCGGGGCCGGGTTCGCCCTGTTCGGCACCGTGGCCGTGATCGGCATCCAGACCCTGCGCCGGGTCGACTTCCACGACGAGCGCAACGTCATCATCCTGGCCGTCAGCCTCGGCTTCGCCATGACGCCGACGGTCTACCCGACGATCACCAGCTTCTTCCCCGAGGCGGTGCGGACGATCATCTCCAGCGGCATCACCCTCGGCAGCATCAGCGCGATCCTGCTCAACCTGGTCTTCAACGTCTGGGGGGGCAGGAGCAACCTGGTCACCCGGGTGCTGCCGGTCCCCCGCCACGAGGACGTCCTCAGCATCGACCAGGTCAACCAGATGGACCGGGAGCAGTTCGTGGCCACCTTCGGGCCCCTGTTCCAGGGCGCCGCCTGGATCTCCGAGCAGGCCTTCGACGCCCACCCCTTCGAGAACGTCTACGACCTGCGCCGGGCCTTCCACGACGCCCTGTTCGACGCCCCGCCCGAGCGCCAGCTGGAGCTGATCCGCCAGTACCCGGACCTGGCCGGCGCGGCCACCCGCGAGGGCCGGCTGCCCACCCAGTCGGTGGTCGACCAGGCGATCGCCGGCCTGGACCGGCTCAGCAGCGACGAGTACACCTCCTTCGACGAGCTCAACCGCGCCTACCGGGAGAAGTTCGGCTTCCCGCTGGTGGTGGCCGTGCGCGAGAACACCAAGGAGACCATCCTCAAGTCGGGCAACGCCCGGCTGCAGAACTCCCCCGCCGCCGAGCAGGCGGCCGCCCTGGTCGAGATCGCCAAGATCGCCAACCTGCGCCTGCTCGACATCGTCGAGGAGCCGGTCGACCAGCCGGTGGCCTGATTGGGCCGCCTGGTCCTGCGGGGAGCGCGCTGGCCGGGGGACGTGGCCGTCGAGGGCGGCCGGATCGCCGCCGTGGGGTCGGTGCCGGACCAGCCCGGCGACGAGGTCGTACGGGTCGACGGCGACATCGTCACCGCCGGGCTGGTCAACACCCACCACCACTTCTACCAGTGGATGACCCGCGGCTGGGCGTTCGACCGCACCCTGTTCGGCTGGCTGACCACCCTGTACCCGGTGTGGGCCAAGCTGACCCCCGAGGACGTGGAGACGGCCTCGGCCGTGGCCATGGGCGAGCTCGCCCTGACCGGCTGCACCACCGCCGCCGACCACCACTACCTGGTCCCGGGCGGCGACGACTCGGTGTTCGACGCCATCGCCTCGGCGGCCAGGACCATCGGGATCCGGGTCCACATCGCCCGCGGCTCCATGGACCTCGGCCAGAGCAAGGGCGGCCTGCCGCCGGACTCGGTGGTCGAGGACCTGGACGCCATCCTGGCCTCGACCCAGGCGGTGCACGAGCGGCTCCACGACGGCGACCGGGTCGTGGTCACCGTCGCCCCCTGCAGCCCCTTCAGCGTCACCCCGGAGCTGATGACCGAGTCGGCGGCCCTGGCCAGGCGCCTGGGGCTGCGGTTGCACACCCACCTGGCCGAGACCCTGGACGAGGAGCGGAGCTGCCTGGAGCGGTTCGGCCGGCGGCCGCTGGCCGTGCTGGACGACATCGGCTGGATCGCCCCCGACGTCTGGGTGGCCCACGGGATCCACTTCGACGACGCCGAGGTGGCGCGGCTGGGCGAGACCGGCACCGGCATCGCCCACTGCCCCTCCAGCAACTGCCGGCTCGGCTCGGGCATCGCCCGGGTGGTCGACCTGACCGCGGCCGGGGCCCCGGTCGGCCTGGGCGTGGACGGCGTGGCCAGCAACGAGATCGGCGGCCTCCTCCCCGAGCTGCGCATGGCCCTGTTCCTGGCCCGCCAGCGCGACCTGAGCTCGACCACCTTCATGCCCGCCGACGCCCTGGCCCTGGCCACCGGGGGCGGGGCCCGCTGCCTGGGCCGCGACGACGTCGGCCGGCTCGAGCCCGGCTACAAGGCCGACCTGGTCGTGTGGCCGGGCGACGACCTGGGCGACGTGCTCGACCCCCTGGCCGGGCTGGTGCTGGGGCCGGAGCGGCACGCCCGGCACGTGCTGGTGGAGGGCGCCTACGTGGTCCGGGACGGTACCCTGCTCGGCACCGACATGGACGCGCTGCGCCGGGACCTGGCCCGCCGGGCCCGCCGGCTGTGGCCCGAGGACGCGAGGTGAGCGGGCTGACCCTTGACCGGTTCAACGAGCTGCCCGAGGACAAGGCCGTGGCCGAGCTGCTGGCCGTCTGCCACTCCCGCCGCTGGGCCGAGGCGGTGGCCGCCGGCCGCCCGTACGCGGACGTGGCCGCCCTCCAGCAGGCCGCCGACGAGATCTGGACGGGGCTGGGCCCCGAGGACTGGCTGGAGGCGTTCGAGGCCCACCCGCGCATCGGCGAGCGCGGCGGGGCCTCGGCCGACTGGTCCCGCCAGGAGCAGTCCGGCGTCGGCGGCGCCGGCGGGGACGTGGGCGAGCGGCTCGCCAGGGGCAACGCCGACTACGAGGCCCGCTTCGGGCACGTGTTCCTGATCTCGGCCGCCGGCCGCTCCGCCGACGAGATCCTGGCCGCGCTCACCGAGCGGCTCGGCAACGACCCCGAGACCGAGCTGCGGGTGGCCGCCGGCGAGCACCGGCGCATCACCCGGCTGCGGATCGAGCGGCTGCTGGCGCCGTGACCGCCGGCGGGTTCGAGCTCGTCTTCCGGGCGCCGCGGGTGGTCACCGCAGCCGGGGAGGTGGCCCGGTGCGTGGCCGTCCGCGACGGGCGGGTGGCGGCCATCGAGCCGCTGGAGGCCGGCCTGGCCGGCCAGCGGACCGTCACCCTGGCCGACGACGAGGTCCTGCTGCCCGGGCTGGTCGACACCCACGTGCACGTCAACGAGCCCGGCCGGACCGAGTGGGAGGGTTTCGCCAGCGCCACCCGGGCCGCCGCCGCCGGCGGGATCACCACGCTGGTCGACATGCCCCTCAACTCGGTCCCGCCCACCGTCGACGTGGCCGCCCTCAAGGTCAAGCGCGAGGCGGCCCGCGACCAGGTCCACGTCGACGTCGGCTTCTGGGGCGGGGCCGTCCCCGGCAACGTCGGCGAGCTGCGCGCCCTCCACGACGCCGGGGTGTTCGGCTTCAAGTGCTTCCTGCTCCACTCCGGCGTCGACGAGTTCCCCCACCTGAGCGCGGACGAGCTGGAGGAGCACCTGGGGGTGCTGGCCGGCTTCCCGGCGCTGCTGCTGGTCCACGCCGAGGACTCCCAGGCGGTGGCCCGGGCGCCGTCGGCCGCCGGCGACCGCTACGCCGACTTCCTGGCCTCGCGGCCCCGCGGGTCCGAGAACGTGGCCGTGGCCCACGTCATCGAGGCCGCCCGCTTCACCGGCGGCCGGGTGCACGTGCTCCACCTGTCGTCCTCGGACGCGCTCCCCATGCTGGCCAGCGCCCGCCGCGACGGCGTGCAGGTCACCGTCGAGACCTGCCCCCACTACCTGACCTTCGACGCCGAGACGATCGCCGACGGCGCCACCCAGTTCAAGTGCTGCCCGCCGATCCGCGAGGCCGCCAACCGCGAGCTGCTCTGGCACGGCCTTGGCGACGGCGTCATCGACCTGGTCGTCTCCGACCACTCGCCCTGCGTGCCCGAGCTCAAGCGGCTCGACATCGGCGACTTCGGGGTCGCCTGGGGCGGCATCGCCTCGGTCGAGCTGAGCCTGCCGGCGGTCTGGACGGCGGCCCGGGCCCGCGGCCACCGGCTGGTCGACGTGGTCCGCTGGATGGCCGAGCGCCCGGCCGACGTCGCCGGCCTGCGCCGCAAGGGCCGCATCGCCCTCGGCGGCGACGCCGACTTCTGCGTGTTCGCCCCCGACGCCGCCTTCGTGGTCGACCCGGCCCGGCTCCGCATGCGCCACCCGCTCACCCCCTACGCCGGCCGCCCCCTGGCCGGCCAGGTCCGCGCCACCTGGCTCCGCGGCCACGAGGTCACCGGCGACACCCCCCGGGGCAACCTTCTCAGCCGGGGCTCGGTCTAGCTGGCTGCGACGTCATCCCTTGACCCGCTGGCCGTCGACCCACACGCCCCGGACGTCGTCGACTGTCGCCAGGGCGAACGCCTTGGCGAGCGCGTCCTCGGGCCCGTCGGCATGCCGCAGGCCGATGTCGAGCGGCGAGCCGGGACGCGGGGCCAGCCATACGGCATCGAAGCGCCTCCCCACGTCGAGGTCGCCGATCTGGTCGCGCAAGCCGAGCCCGGCGGCGCCGGCCGACGTGGCCAGATGGAGAAGGTGCGCCGACGTCAGAGGCACCCCCTCCGGGCCACGCAGCTGCTGCAGGAAGTAGGCCTGGAGGCCTTCCTTGAACAGGCAGAACCCGGTACCGGCGCCGACGTCGCAGCCGAGCGCCACCGGGACACCGAAGGACAGGTGACGATCGAGCGGGAACAGTCCACTCCCGAGCGCGGCATTGCTCGTCGGACAGTGCGCCACGGTCGCGCCCCTGGCGGCCAGGAGCTTCAGCTCGGCGTCGCTGGGGTGCACGTTGTGGGCGAAGACGCTGTGGGGGCCGACCAGACCGTGGCGGTCGTAGCTGTCGAGGTAGCCACATCCGAACAGCTCCTGCACCTTGGCGATCTCCGCCCGGTTCTCGTTGATGTGCGTGGTGAACCAGGAGCCGGCGGTGTCGTTGCCCAAGGCCGCGCACGCCGCGAGCAGCTCGTCGGTGCAGGACAACGAGAACCGCGGCGTGACCGCGTATCGGTTGCGGCCATGCCGGTGCCATCGCCGCGCCAGCTCGCGCCCCTCGTCGTAGGCGCGCTGCGCGGTCGTGTGCAGCTCCGGTCGCAGCAGGCGGTCACCGACGACCAGGCCGCAGGTGACCCGGAGGCCGCGCTCCGTGGCCTTCTCGAACAGCACGTCGACCGCGGGCGCGAAATGCGAGCCGAAGACCAGCGCGGTCGTCGTGCCCGAGTCGACCAGCGACGCGACGAACTCGCCCGCGACCTCCCGGGCGTACCCGACGTCGGCCAGCTTCGCCTCCTCCGGGAGGGCGCAGCGATCGAGCCATTCCAGCAACGGCATGCCCAGCGCACCGATGGCCCGCATCTGCGGATAGTGCACGTGCGTGTCGACAAGGCCTGGCAGCAGGAGGCCGGCGCCAAGGTCGACGACGGTCTCGTCGCGGTGCTCGCGTCGAACGTCCGCGTAGGGTCCGCGTTCGACGATCATGCCGTCGACGACGAGCAGTCCCGCGTCGGCGTCGGCCCGCAACGCCCCGCCGCGGAATGGGTCGTCGGGGGTGTCCAGCACCTGGGCGCGAAACAGCGTCATGCGATCAGCCCCGCGCGGCGGACCGCTCCCGCTCGAACGCCAGCAGCAGGTCGGCCGCGACGCTGACGGCGATCGTCGCCGGCTCCTTGCCGGTGATCTCGGCCAGCCCGATGGGCGTGCGGATCCGGGCGATCGACGACGGGTCGTGACCGCCGGAGGCCAGCATCCGCTGGAACCGGGCCCACTTCCCGGCCGAGCCGATCAGCCCGATCGAGCCGAGCGTGCCGCCGCGGAGGACGGCGTCGCACAGCGCCGCGTCCTCGGCGTGGTCGTGGGTCATGATCAGCACGTGGGTGCCCGGCGGCAGCTCACCCAGGATGATCTCCGGGAGCAGCGGGACGCGGTGGACGTGGACGTTCGCCACCGCGTCCGACAGCGGCGCCAACCGTTCGTCGGTCAGCTGCTCGGGGCGGCTGTCGACCAGATGCAATTCGAGGTCGTGCCGGGCGAGGATGCGCGCCAGCTCGAACCCGACGTGCCCCACGCCGAAGATCGCCACGGCGGGCACGACCGGCAGCGGCTCGAGCAGCACGGTGACCGTTCCTCCACAGCACTGCACGCCGTGCTCGTACGGCGCCTTGTCCGACAGTGCCGTCTCGAACAGCGCAGGTTTCGCGTCGGGGTCGGCGAGCAGCTCCCGCGCCCGGTCGATCGCCACCGCTTCGACGTTGCCTCCGCCGATCGTTCCCCATGTCTCCTGGGCGCCGACCACGAGCTTGGCGCCGGCGTCGCGCGGGGCGTGCCCGCGGACGGACGCGACCGTCACGAGCACGCCCGGCTCGCGCCGCGCCCGCAAGCGGGCGACCGCGTTGAACCAGATCATCTCAGGCATGGGTGACGGCGTGCTGTGCGCGTTCCGACTCGGGGTGGCTTCCGTGGGGATGGACCGGCTGGGGTGGGACGACGTTGGCGTCGGCGACGTGGCCGTGCGAGGTGTGCTCTCGCGCCTGTTCGACGGCCCAGTAGACGGCCTCCGGTGTCGAGGGGCAACCGAGATCGACGCTCGTGCCCGCCGGCCCGAACGCGGCCGCAGCCTGCCGCAGCGCCTCCCGCACGGAGAAGGCCAGCATCAGCGGCGGTTCCCCGACGGCCTTGGACCCGTAGACCGCGCCTTCCTCGGTCGCGTTCTCGAACAGCGTCACGTTGAAGACCTCGGGCATCTCCGAGAAGCTCGGCAGCTTGTAGGTGCTCGCCGCCTGGGTCAGGAACTGGCCGCGCCGGGGACCGTCGCTGATGTCCCAGCGCAGATCCTCGAGGGTGAGCCAGCCGGCTCCCTGGACGAACGCGCCCTCGATCTGGCCGAGGTCGACGAGCGGCGAGAGGCTGTCACCGACGTCGTGGACGATGTCGACGCGCCGTGTGCGGTAGGCACCGGTGAAGCCGTCGACCTCGACCTCGGTGGCGGCGACGCCGTAGGCGAAGTACTTGAACGGCGAACCCCGCATGACCGACGAGTCCCAGTGCAGCCCTTCGGTGCGGTAGTACCCCGCCGCCCACAGCTGGACCCGCTGGAAGTACGCCGTGCGGACGAGCTCCTCCCAGTCGACGTGCTCGTCGGAGGTCCCCAGGCCGCGCGCGACACCGTCCACGATCCGGATGTCGGACGCGTTCATGCCCAGCATCGCGCTGGCCACGCCCAGCAGCCGCTCCTTGATCTGCTCGCAGGCGTTCTTGACGGCGCCGCCGTTGAGGTCGGCGCCGGAGCTGGCCGCGGTCGCCGAGGTGTTCGGCACCTTGTCGGTGCGCGTAGGAGCCAGCCGGACGTGGCCCAGCGGGATGCCGAGCGTGGTCGCGGCGACCTGGATCATCTTGGTGTGCAGGCCCTGACCCATCTCGGTGCCACCGTGGTTGATCAGCACCGAACCGTCCTTGTAGACGTGCACGAGGGCACCGGCCTGGTTGAACGCCGTCAGGTTGAAGGAGATGCCGAACTTGACCGGCGTCACCGCCAGGGCGCGCTTCATGTTCGGGTGGGCGGCGTTGAACGCCTCGATCTCGCGCTGGCGGTTCGCCACGTCGGCGCCGTCGACGACCTGGTTCCAGATCGTGGAGATGCGCTCGGGGTGGCGGACCGGCTGGCCGTAGGGCGTGGTCTGGCCCGCCCGGTAGAAGTTGCGCTCGCGCAGGTCCATGGGATCGAGACCGAGCAGCGGCGCACAGCGGCCGAAGATGTCCTCGATCACCAGCATGCCCTGGGGGCCGCCGAAGCCACGGAACGCGGTGTTCGACGTCTTGTGCGTCTTGGCGATGCGGCCGTTCACCCGGATGTTGGGGATCCAGTACGCGTTGTCGATGTGGCACAGCGCGCGGGCGAGCACCGGCTCCGAGAGGTCGAGGCTCCAGCCGCCGTCGGCGGTCAAGGTCGCGTCCAGGGCGACGATGCGCCCGTCCTCGTCGAAGCCGACCCGCCAGTCGGCATGGAACCCATGCCGCTTGCCCGACATGGTCAGGTCCTGGGTGCGGTTCAGCCGCAGCCGGACCGGGCGCCCGGTGAGCGTCGCACCCAGCGCGGCGATCGCCGCGAACCCGTGCGGCTGCATCTCCTTGCCGCCGAAGCCGCCGCCCATGCGCAGGCACTGCACCGTGACCTCGTGGTTGTGCCTGCCCAGCACGTGGGCCACGATCTCCTGCGTCTCGGACGGGTGCTGCGTGCTGCTCTGGATGAAGACCTGCTCGCCCTCGTCCACGTAGGCCAGCGCGCAATGCGTCTCGAGGTAGAAGTGCTCCTGGCCGGAGAACTCGAGCTCGCCGCTGAAGACATGGGCGGCGGCGGCAAAGCCGGTCTCGATGTCGCCCCGCTTCACCTGCGGCGTCGCCCCTTGGAAGGACCCGGCCTCGATCGCGTCGGTCACCTTGATGTAGGAGGGGAGTGGCTCGACGTCGACCTCGACCGCCGCCGCGCCGAGCCGGGCGGCCTCGAGCGTCTCGCCCAGCACCCAGCACACGGCGTGGCCGTAGAACATGACCTCGTTGGGGAACAGGGGCTCGTCGTGCTTGACCCCGGCATCGTTGACCCCGGGAACGTCTGCCGCGGTGAGCACGCGGACGACGCCGGGCACGGCCAGCGCCGGGTCGGTGCGCAGCGCGGTGACCCGGCCGTGGGCCTGCGGAACCTGTACCGGCCAGGCGTGCAGCACGTCCTTGGTGCGTCCCACCAGATCGTCGGTGTAGAGCGCCTTGCCGGTGACGTGCAGGGCCGCGCTCTCGTGAGGGATCGCGACTCCGACGGACGGGCTGTCGGGCCGTTCTGACAAGGCACTCATGCCGACACCTCCTCCGGGCTCCCGGCGTACAGCTTGAGCAGGCCCTGACCGAGCATGGCGGCCCGGTAGGCCGCGCTGGCGCGGTGATCGTCGATCGGGGTGCCTTCGCCGCGCAGGACGTCCGCGGCCGCCTGCGCCGTGCCGAGCGTCCACGGCCGGCCCTCGAGCGCCGCCTCCGTGGCAAGCGCTCGGATCGGCATCGCCGCGACCCCGCCGAGGCCGATGCGGGCCCTGGTGACGACGCCGTCCTCGACATCCAGGGCGAACCCGATGGCCACGCTGGAGATGTCGTCGAAGCGCCGCTTGGCGATCTTGTGGAACGCGGCCAACCGGGCCAGCGGCAGCGGGATGCGCACCGCCTTGATCAGCTCGCCGGCGCGGCGCACGCTCTGCCGGTAGCCGGTGAAGTAGTCGGACAGGGCGACCTCCCGCTCGCCGTCGACACCCGCCAGCACCAGGCTCGCCTCGAGGGCGAGCAGCACCGGCGGCGAGTCGCCGATCGGCGAGCCGGTGCCCAGGTTGCCGCCGAGCGTCGCGCCGTTGCGGATCAGCCGCGAGGCGAACTGCGGGAACATCTGGGCCAGCAACGACACGCTGCCGCCGAGACGTTGCTCGATCTCGGTCAGCGTCAGCGCTGCGCCGATCTCGATCCGCTCGGCGTCGACGACCAGGCCGCGAAGCTCGGGGAGGCGGTCGATGGCGATGACCGACGCCGCCCTTGTGCCCCGGAGATTGACCTCGACACCCCAGTCGGTCGAACCGGCGAGGAGGGTGGCGCCCGGATCGGCGTGCAGCAGCCGCAGCGCGTCGGCAAGCGTCTCGGGGCGGGCGAACGAGCGGCCTTCGTAGCTCAGCTGGGTGGCGGCGGGCTCGGTGGGTGGCTCGCTCAGCCGGGCGACGAACGAGTCGTCAGGCGATGGGACACCGAGGGCATAGGCCGCGTCACGGATCGGGCGGTAGCCCGTGCACCGGCACAGGTTCCCGCTCAGCGCGTGAAGGTCGAACCCGTTGGGACCGTGCTCGTGGTCGGACTCGGCATCGCTGCCGTTGGCGGGGCGGCGACCCGGCCGGTAGTACTCGGCGGCCATGGAGCAGACGAAGCCCGGCGTGCAGTAGCCGCACTGCGATCCCCCGCGAACGGCCATCTCCTGCTGGACGGGGTGCAGCGCGCCCGGCTCGCCCAGCCCTTCGGCGGTGACGATCTCCTGGCCGTCGAGCGAGGCGATCGGCACCAGGCAGGCGTTGATGGCGACCCACTCCGTCGGCGTGGCCAGGCCGGGACGCGCGACCAGCACCGAGCAGGCCCCGCACTCCCCTTCGGCGCAGCCCTCCTTGCACCCGATGAGACCGCACCCGCGGAGGAAGTCCAGCGCCGTGGTGTGGAGCGGTACATCGGTGATCGACGTGCTCCGCCCGTTGATCGTGACCTTGCCGGCGACCATGTCACATGCTCCTGTCCGCCTGGAGAGGCCCGTGGGCCGTACCTGCGAGCAACGTCGGGTGGGAACGACTTTACCGCCGCCTCCTGCCGCTGTGAAGCGTTTTTCGGAAACTTTCTTCCGCATCGTAGAAACCCTCGGACCCGGTGGGTCGGGGTTAGGCGCTGCCGCCGGTGGCGATCTCGGTGGGGACCAGGACGCCGGCGGCGTTGGTCGGGCCCTCGTCGATCTCGCGCAGGCAGCGGCCGATCAGCTCGGCGGCGATGCGGTCGATCGGGATGCGCACGCTGGTCAGCATCGGCTCGGTCATCTTCTGGACGAAGCCGCCGTCGAAGCCGGTGACGGCCAGGTCCTGGCCGGGGCGCAGCCCGCGGGACTTGACCGCGTTCACCACCACCGCGGCCAGCACGTCGCTGCCGGTGACGATCGCGGTCGGGCGGCGCTTGCGGTCGACCAGCCGGAGCACCTGGGCGTGGATCTCGTCCAGGCTGCTCCCCAGGACGACGGAGCGCTCCGCGAACCGGATCCCGTGGTCGGCCAGGCCCTTGCGGAACCCCTCCAGGCGCTCGATGTCCCAGTAGTTGCGGGCGTCGTAGCCGACGTAGGCGAACGCCTCGTGGCCCCGGTCGACCAGGTAGTCGACGGCCGAGCTGACCGCGGCCACGCTGTCGATGTCGACCCAGCTCTGGGGCAGGCCAGGGGCGAGGCGACCGAACATGGCGAAGGGGACGCCGGCCCCCTGGAGGTAGCGGGCCCGGCTGTCGTCGACCCGCGACCCGGAGAGGACGAACCCGTCCACCCCGCGGATGGCCACCAGCTCGCGGAAGACCTCCAGCTCGTCGTCCCGCTCGGTGAAGACGAGCAGGTGGTGGCCACGGTCGGCGGCCCCGCGGACCAGCGCCTGGAGGAACCCGAGGACGAAGGCGTTCTCAGCCGCCAGCTCCTCGGCGCGCAGGTGGTAGCCGAGCTGCATGGTCCGCTGCGACCGGAGGCTGCGGGCGGCCCGGTGGGGCTGGTAGTCGAGCGCCTCGATGGCGCGCAGGACGCGGTTGCGGGTCTCCTCGGAGTAGCCGGTCCGGTTGTTGAGCACGTTCGAGACCGTCTGCCGCGACACCTGGGCCAGCTTGGCCACGTCGTTGATGTCGCTGCGGGGCTTGCCCTGCATGCCCTGCGTCGGAGCCTGATCGTCGGTCTGCTTCCCGGCCACGGTTGCCCTCCGACCTCGCGCGCGTACCGCCAGGTTACCCGAAGGCACCCGCGGGTACAGGGCGTTCGCGAAGCCGGACATACGGAACTCTTGACGCAGCTGAACGGCCGTGGAGCACCCTTCCTTGAGTGCTTGAACGTTCAAGTCAGCAGCACACATGCACATGCGTCGGACCACCCTCGTCCGCGAGCCCCAGGTCTTCGTGGAGGTCGGCGACCCCCAGCACCTGTACGGCGATCCGGCCAACATCTTCGTGGCCGGCTTCATCGGCTCGCCACCGATGAACATGGCCGTTGGCAAGGTCGTCACCGCCGACATCAAGCTGCTGGAAAAGGACGCCCACACCACGAGGCCCCCGCCCAAGAGGGGGCCAGGGGACCAGGTTCGTGGCCGCCTTCGCCCCCCCGCTCCCGGGTCAGGGTCGGCGACCAGGTCGAGGTCGTGGTCGACAGCGAACGGATGCACTTCTTCGACCTCGAGACCGGCGCCGCCATCCGGGGCCAGGTGCCCGGTGTTCTTCGCCCACCTCGACGGCGCCCTGGGCCCTCGTCCCTGGGTGGTGGAGCAGTTCCCCCGGCTTCCGGCCTGATTGCCTGCAACCCGGCGGGCCGGGACCGCGTGTAGCTGGTCGAGAATGGTGCGGCCGACGGCGACCTCGGGCGGGGGACGATGGCAGACGACGACCCGGACTTCCTGGAGTTCTTCGCCGGTGAGTTCTGGGCTCTGCGGCGGGTCGGGTTTCTGCTCACCGGCGACTGGGACCGGGCCGAGGAGCTGGCCCAGGAGGCGATGGCCCGCACCTGGGCGGCCTGGCCGCGGGTGCGCGGCTACGACCGGCCGGCCGCCTACGCCCGCAAGGTGCTGGTGAACCGGCACCGGTCGCTGCTGCGCCGGGCGGTAGTGGAGGCCCGGCACCTGCTGGCCAGCCGGGTCGAGGACCGCCACGAGCCCGACTTCGGCGGCGACGACCTGGTCCTGTGGCAGGCCCTCCGGCGCCTCCCGGCCCGCCAGCGGAGCACGATCGTGCTCCGCTACTACCTGGACCTGCCCGAGGCCGAGGTGGCCCGCCTGCTGGGCGTCCCGGTCGGCACGGTGAAGTCCTGGACCCACCGCGGCCTGGCCCGGCTGCGGGACCGCCTCGGGGCCACCTACGCCGCCGAGCGCCTCACCGGCAACATGGAGGCCGGGACATGACCATCGAGGACCGGATCCGTCGGGTGCTGGCC
>DASUPQ010000400.1 GCA_036280995.1 Actinomycetota bacterium
GAACTGGTCGATCGCCCGGTAGACGTAGTGCCACTGGCCCGCGACCTTGACGTAGGTCTCGTCGACCTGCCAGCGGTCGCCGACCGCGTGCCGGCAGGGCCGGGCGGCCTCGGCGAGCAGCGGCGTGAACCGTTGCACCCAGCGGTAGACCGTGACGTGGTCGACCTCGACGCCTCGCTCAGCGAGCAGCTCCTCGACGTCGCGATAGGACAGACCGAAGCGGAGATACCAGCGGACCGCCAGCACGATCACATCGGGCGGGAAGCGGAAGCCGGCGAAGGCAGATCGCGGGACGGGAGCAGGGCGAGGCCGAGTTCTCATGCCAGCAGTCTCACCGCCCAGGCACGGTCACGAAGAACGCAACAGAGCCTGAAGGCCAATGCCGCGGGCCGGCGGCGTCCCCGATCAGCGAGTGAGCTCCGTGCTGAGCCTGGATCCACCGAAGCATCAGCGAAACTCGATAGTATCTCCGCAGTCAGCAGGCCATTGGAGGCGGGATGGCGCTTCACCCAATGGGTGCAGGACCCTAGGGCGAGAGAGGCCATCTGACCCGCGTAAACGCGTCATCACATAGGTGCGCTTCGGTGGATCCAGGCTAAGCAAGAGGTTGTCCCGCTCGCCGTGGAACTTGGGTGGCGGCCCGATGGGTGATCAGGCGGCATCCTCGTTGGTCGGTGTGACAGCGGTGGCGATCCTCTGGTCGAGGGTGGCCCGCAGGGCGGGCAGGTGCAGGTGGCCGTTGACGCGGCGGAACTGCTGGCGGGCCTCGCCCATGCCCGCGGCGACCCAGCGCAGCACCATCTGGCCGTCCTGCCAGCGCTTGACGTTGGCGGCGTGATCGCGGCAGATCTCGATCATCGACTCGATCGAGTTCGTGGACCGCAACGTGCGAGCCAGGGTGGGTGGCACGCCAAGCCGGCCGATCGTGAGGGTCTCGGCCAGCCCTTCACGAAGCGACGCGGCGGCGCCCGGGTGGGCGCGGTCCAGCTCCCGCGCCAAGGCCTCAAGGTCGGCCTGGGCCACCAGCGGATCGGGGTTGCGGTAGGCGGCCCGCATCCGTTTGGCCGCAGTCGAGGCCACCGCGTCGGGCAGCCGGTCGGTGACATTGCGGAGCTTGTGGAGCTGGCAGCGCTGGATCAGCGGGTGGTCGAACACGTTGAGCACCGCGCGGCGAAGGGCCTTGGCGCCGTCGAGGACCACCAGGATCGGCCGGGTGGTGTCCAGCCCGCGCTCCCGCAGCCCGGTCAGCACGTCGGTGACCACGGTGGTGTTCTCGGTGGCGCCCTCGGCCAGGGCCAGGGGGACCTTGGTCCCGTCGATGGTGATACCGAGCGCGACCACGCAGGTGTGGTCGGCCACCCGGATCCCGTCGATCATGAGCGCGACCAGGTCCAGCCCGGAGAGGTCCTGGGCGAGCAACTCGGCCAGGGCGTGCTCGGTCCGGGCCACGAACCGACGCGAGACCGCCGACTTGGAGGTCCCCACCGCCGCCCGCTCAACCTCGGTGCCCACGGGTTCCAGCCCGACCCGATAACGGCGGGTGGACAGCTTGGCCAGCATCCGCTCCACCGCCAGCTGGTCCAGCAGCTCGGTGGCGGCGAACGCCTGATAGGTCGGCACCGCCAGCTCGCCAGTGCCATCAGCGGTCCGGACCCGCGGGCGGCGGATCCGCACCCGGCGGCCACCCAGGGTCACCTGGCCCGGCTCGCTGCCGTGGCGGACCGCCGCCCGGGCCGGGTGGTGGCGGCCCTTGGGCCCGACCAGCCGGTCGACATCCTCGGCCAGCATGGCCTGCAGCACCTGCAAGCCGGTCCCCACGGCCAGGGCCAACAGCCCCTCACGGGCGGCACCGGCCAGCTCAGCGACCGCGACGGTCACCTGCTCAGGCAACTGGAGCTGGGCATGGTCGGTGGTGGCGGTGCGGTGGGTATCCTTCGGCACGGCGG
The DNA here is from genome assembly GCA_036280995.1 of Actinomycetota bacterium. Classification (NCBI taxonomy): domain Bacteria; kingdom Bacillati; phylum Actinomycetota; species Actinomycetota bacterium. The sequence continues at coordinate 1,947 of DASUPQ010000400.1, forward strand.
TCCCCTTCTGGTCGAGTGTCTTGGCGGATGCCCGACACCTACCACACGGCAGGCATCAGGCGGGGACCGCCACCTCAACTTCTACGGGAACCGGGACAACCTC
>DASUPQ010000401.1 GCA_036280995.1 Actinomycetota bacterium
CTCCCGGCGGATGGTCGGTGTGGGGTCCAGCTCCGAAGCCATCACAGCTCCCGGCGGATGGCGGCGCTGGCCAGCTCCTTGGCCCGCATCCGCAGCGGCCGGGCCCGCCAGGCGGCCAGGTCGAGCTCGCGCGCGTCATCCAGATCGGCCAGGAAGTGCTTCTCGAACTCGACGACGATGCCCCGGTCGCGCACGGACAGGTTGAGCTCGTCGTTGAGGGCGAACGAGCGGTTGTCGAAGTTGATCGACCCTACCGTCGCCCAGTTTGCATCCACGATCATCACCTTGGCGTGGAGCATGGTCCGCTGGTACTCGAAGATCCGCGACCCGCACTCCAGCATCCGCCCATACGCGAGGTGCCCGGCCCGGCGGACGACCTGCTTATCCATGTGGGGGCCGTTGGTGAGCACGCACACGTCGACCCCGCGCCCGACCGCCTCGCACAGGGCCTCCACGAACGCCCGCCGCGGGGCGAAGTAGGCGGTGGTCAGCCAGATCCGCTCCCTGGCGCAGGCGATGGCCGCGTAGAACAGGTGCTCGGCGTCGGTCGATCCCTTCTCGGCCGTGCTCCGGGTGACCTGCACCTGGACGCCGTCGTCGAAGCCGTCGATGTCGGGCAGATGGTCGGGCCCGGACAGGATGCACTGGGTCGCCTCGGCCCAGTTGTCCAGGAAGCCGCCGAACAGGTCGCGGGCGGCCGGACCCTCGACCCGCACGTGGGTGTCGCGCCAGTGGCCGGGGTCCTCGGTGTTGCCGGTCCATTCCTCGGCGATCCCGACCCCGCCGGTGAACCCGACCCGGCCGTCGACCACCAGGATCTTGCGGTGGGTACGGTTGTTGAGCTTGTGGAGGGTGTACCACTTGGGCGGCCGGAACCAGGCCACCTTGGCCCCGGCGTCCACCAGCTGGTCGACCAGGGAACGGTCCATCTTGGCCGCCCCGACGGCGTCCAGCAGCACGTTGACCTCGACCCCGGCCCGGGCCCGCTCGGCCAGCGCGTCGGCGAACTCGGGAGCGATGCTGCCGGTCCAGTAGACGTAGGTGGCGAAGTTGATGGTCTGCTCGGCCGAACGGATCGCCTCCAGCATGGCCGGGAAGATCTCGTGGCCGTTGCGGAGCACGGTGACGCGGTTGCCCTGGCGCAGCGGCGCGGTGGTGAGCGCCTCCACCATGCGGGCGAAGTCGGGCGTGCCCGGCGCGGGCGGGTCCTCCAGCTCGAAGCCCTTGCCGGCGGTGCGGTGGTACTGGGCCGCCTCGAAGGCGTAGACGCCGGCCAGTCCCAGCCCGCCGGCGAGGGCGGCCCGGCGCCAGGTGCGGGCGCTTGGCACGGTCACTCCCTTCCGTGTCGTCCCCTTGGGCGACCTGCGACTTCCCAGCGAAGCGGGAAAGCAAGCACGGTCGAATGCGGCCAGGATAGTTTGCTCGCCTTCTTGACTGAGAATGCGCGGGATGACAACTGCACGCTTGGGAAGGAGTCAAATGGCCGGCAGCGCGACCCGTGGACCGCTCGACCCCGGGCCCGACGACCGCGAGACCGCCCTGGCCGCCCGCTGGCGGCGGCTCCGCGAGGGCGTCCCCCCGACCCTGTACCTGCTGGTCTGCGCGGTCGTGCTGGCGCTGGCCCTGATCGGCGTCGGCTGGGTGCTGGCCAAGGTCGTCCACGACGACGGCATCGGCCGCGCCGACGCTGGCGTGAGCCGCTGGTTCGCCGGCGAGCGCACCGCCGACCTCAACGACGCCACCGTGTTCACCTCCGAGGTCGGCGGCACCCTGTCCGTCACCGCCCTGGCCGTGGTCGCGGTGGCCTTCGCCGCGCTCGTGTGGCGGCGCTGGCGGGAGCCGATGCTGGTCGCGGTGGCCGTGGCCGGCGAGGTGCTCATCTTCCTGCTGGTGACCATGCTGGTGGACCGCGACCGGCCGCCCGTCCGCCACCTGGACGAGGCCCCGCCCACCTCCAGCTTCCCCTCCGGGCACACCGCCGCCACCATCGCCCTGTGGGGGTCGCTGGCCGTGCTGGCCAACCAGCGGGCCCGCTCGGCGCTGGTCAGGAACCTGTTCCTGGTCCTCGCGTTCGTGGTCCCGCTGCTGGTGGCGACCTCCCGCATGTACCGGGGCATGCACTTCGTGACCGACGTGGTCGGCGGCGTCCTGCTCGGCGGGCTGTGGCTGGCCGCCACCGTCCGCGGCATTCGCCTCGGGGTGGCCCACTGGGCCCTGCGCCACGGCGGGTCCCCGGGTGAGGGGCGGCCGTGGCGGCGATCGGCCGTGCGCCATGGGTAGCCGGA
>DASUPQ010000402.1 GCA_036280995.1 Actinomycetota bacterium
CGCGAGACCCGGGCCGCCGACCGCCAGATGCCGGTCGAGATGGCCGTCCAGCTCGGCACCGTGCGCAGCTACGTCGAGGCCCTTGAAGAGGTCGAGCTGCGCAGGCCGCTGCTGGCCAGCCCGGCCGTGCCGGTCGGCTAGGGGGCGCGGTCCTCGGCGTCGAGGGTGGCCAGGGCGGCCGCCTGGGCCCTGGCCATCACGTCCTTGAGGGGGCGGCCGGTGGCCGAGGCCAGGCGGGCGCAGTCGGCGTACTCGGGGGCGACGTTGACCACCCGGCCGCCGTCCAGGCCCAGCTTGACCCGGACCTTGCCGCCGGGCAGCGACACCGTGAGCACCCGCCGCTCCAGCATCCACTTGCGGACCGGCAGCCCGCGCACCCCCAGGGACGAGGTCTCGCGCCACAGCAGCTCCCGGACGGCCGCGTCCGTGCCGGGGGTGCACAGCACCGACAGGGTGATGCCCGGGCGGCCCCTCTTCATGTGGATCGGGGTGTACCAGACGTCGGCCGCCCCGGCCTCGAACAGCCGCTCCAGCACCCAGGGGGCCAGCTCCGGTGTCATGTCGTCGAGGTTGGCCTCCAGCACCAGGCCGCTGTCGCCGGCCGCCCCGTCCTCGGTGCGCTCGCCCAGCAGCACCCGGAGCAGGTTGGGCAGCTCGTCGTGCTGGCGGGTCCCGGCCCCGTAGCCGGTCGCGGCCACCCGCATCGGCGGCAGGTCGGTGAAGCGGACGGCGCTGGCGGCCAGGATGGCCGCCCCGGTGGGGGTGGTCAGCTCGGCCGTGACCCCGCCGGAATAGATCGGCACCTCGGCGAGCAGCTCGAGGACGGCCGGGGCGGGCACCGGCAGCATGCCGTGGTCGCCCCGGACCAGCCCGGTCCCGGTGGCCACCGGCGACGCCCACACCTCGGTGACGCCCAGGTCGTGCAGGAGCATGGCGCTGCCGACGATGTCCACGACCGCGTCGACGGCCCCGACCTCGTGGAAGTGGACCTGCTCGACCGGCTTGCGGTGGATCCTGGCCTCGGCCTCGGCCAGCCGGCCGAAGATGGCCAGGGAGCGGTCGCGCACCGGGGCCGGCAGGTCGGCCTCGCCGAGAGCCCCGCGCAGGTAGGCCCAGGTGCGGATGACGTGCGAGCGCTCGGCCCGGACCCGGACCTGGGTGGCGCCGATGCCGCCCCGCTCGACCCCGGTCACCTCCAGCTCGAACGGGTCGACCGGCACCCCGGCCAGCCCGGCCCGCAGCGCCTCGGCCGACCCGCCGGCGTCCAGCAGCGCCCCCAGCACCATGTCCCCGGCCACGCCGGCGAAGCAGTCGAAGTAGGCGAAGGTCATGGTCGGCCTCGGTTCGCCTGGGCCCGCAGGATCCGTGCCGCCAGGGCGCCGGCCCCGAACCCGTTGTCGATGTTGACCACGCTCACCCCGACCGCGCACGAGTTCAGCATGGCCAGCAGCGCGGCCAGCCCGTCGAAGGCGGCCCCGTAGCCGACGCTGGTCGGGACGGCGATCACCGGCGCCGCCACCATCCCGGCGACCAGCGACGGCAGGGCGCCCTCCATCCCGGCCACGACCACCAGCACGTCGGCCGCCTGCAGCCGCGCCGCCTCGGCGAACAGCCGGTGGGCGCCGGCCACGCCCACGTCGGTCAGGGTGTCGACCCGGCAGCCGAACGCCTCGGCCGTGACCCGGGCCTCCTCGGCCACCGGAAGGTCGCCGGTCCCGGCGCAGACCACCCCGACCAGGCCGGTCGCCGCCCCGTCCGGCTCCACGGCCCGGCACACCAGCATCCCCGAGCGGGAGTGCCAGCGGGCGTCGGGGGCGACCTCGCGCACGGCCTCGGCGTGGGCGGCCGTGGCCTTGGTGACCAACACCGGCGAGGCGTCCTGGGCGAGCAGGGAGGCCACGATCGCCGCCGCCTCGGCGGGCGTCTTGCCCGGGCCGTAGACGACCTCGGGCCCGCCCCGCAGGGCGCGGTGGTGGTCGACGCGGGCGAAGCCGAGGTCCTCGAACGGCAAGGCGGCCAGGCGGGTCATGGCGTCCTCGCTGGACAGCTCGCCCCTGGCCACGGCGCCGAGAAGCTGTCGAAGCCGACCTTCATCCAAAGTTCCCGCATTGTACAATCGCCGCCGCCGCTTCCCCGCCGCCTTTGCGCGGGCCCCGCCCGGGCCTTGCAGGAGGTTACCCCGCGTGTCCCCGCTGCCGGCAGAGGACCTGACCCTGCTCGTCTTCGCCGCCCTCGTGGCGATCGTGGCCCTGGGCGCGGCCGTCGCCGCCCTGGCCCTGCGGTTGCGCGCGGTGCGCCGGACCTACGCCCGGCTGCTGGCCGGCGGCGACGGCGGCGAGGACCTCCTGGCCGCCGTGGCCCGGCAGGTCGAGGCCACCGACCGCCTGCGGAGCAAGCTCAACCTCGTCGGCCGGGAGACGGCCCAGCTCCGCCAGCGCGTCTCCAGCCTGGTCGGCACCGTCGGCCTGATCCGCTACGACGCCTTCCCCGACGTCGGCGGCCACCTGTCCTACTCGGCGGCGTTCCTCGACGAGGCCGGGGACGGGGTCGTCCTCACGGCCATCAACGGCCGCGCCGAGACCCGTTCCTACGCCAAGCCGGTCCGCGGCGGCCGCTCCGGCAACAACCTGTCGGACGAGGAGCGCGCCGCCATCACCCTGGCCATGGGGGCCACCTCCCCGAATCCGGTCTCGCCGGTCCGGTAGCCTAGGGGCATGCTGGATCTGAAGCTCGTGCGTGACGACCCCGAGCGGGTCAAGGCGGCCCTGGCCAAGCGCGGCCCCGGCGCCGCCGACCAGGTCGACCGGCTGCTGGAGGCCGACGCCGAACGCCGCCGCCTGGTCACCGAGGTCGAGGCCCTGCGGGCCGAGCAGAAGCGCCGCGGCCGCGAGGTCGCCAAGGCCGCTCCGGACGAGCGCGAGCGGGTCCTGGCCGGCCTCAAGGAGCTTTCGGACCGCCTCGACGCGGCCGAGGAGCGCCTGCGCGCCGCCCAGGCCGCCCTGGCCGAGGTCCAGGCCGGCATGCCCAACCTGCCCGACCCGGCCACCCCGGCCGGGGGCGAGGAGGACTCGGTCGAGCTGCGCCGGGTCGGCACCCCAAGGGACTTCGACTTCCCCGTCCGCGACCACCTGGAGCTGGGCGAGCTGCTGGGCGCGATCGACACCGTGCGGGCGGCCAAGGTGTCCGGGGCCCGCTTCGGCTACCTGGTCGGCCCGGGGGCGCTGCTCGAGTTCGCCCTGGTCCGCTTCGCCATGGACCGGCTCACCACCGCCGGGTTCGTGCCCGTGGTCCCCCCGGTGCTGGTCCGGCGGGAGGCGATGTTCGGGACCGGCTTCCTGCCCACCGACGAGCAGCAGATCTTCCGCACCGCCGACGACGACCTGTACCTGGCCGGGACCTCCGAGGTCCCGCTGGTCTCCTACCACAGCGACGAGCTGCTCGACCCGGCGACCCTGCCGCTGCGCTACGCCGGCTTCTCGACCTGCTTCCGCCGCGAGGCCGGCTCCTACGGCAAGGACACCCGGGGCATCTTCCGGGTCCACCAGTTCGACAAGGTGGAGATGGTGTCGTTCGTGCTCCCCGAGGAGTCGGCCCGCGAGCACGAGCTGCTGCTGGCCCGCGAGGAGGAGATCCTCCAGGCCCTGGAGCTGCCCTACCGGGTGGTCGACATCGCCGCCGGCGACCTCGGCGGCTCGGCCGCCCGCAAGTTCGACTGCGAGGCCTGGATCCCCTCCCAGGGCACCTGGCGCGAGCTCACCTCGACCTCGAACTGCACCGACTACCAGGCCCGCCGCATCGGCTGCCGGGTCAAGGGGCGCGACGGCAACCGCCCCCCGCACACCCTCAACGGCACCGCCGTGGCCGTCGGCCGCACCATCGTCGCCCTGCTCGAGAACCACCAGCAGGCCGACGGCTCGGTCCGGGTCCCGGACGTCCTCCGCCCCTACCTGGACACCGACCTGATCAAGCCGGCCCGGTAGCCCAGGCGGCTACGGCGCCGCCGACGGGTCGGTGAACACGATCACGCCGTGCTCGCTGTCGATCCGGCCCTCGGCGACCGCCTCCACCACCGCCCGGAACGCCCGCCGGGCCCGCCACCACCCGTGGACCCGCCAGACCCGCCGCGGCGCCTGGAACAGCCGCCCCGACTCGGCCTCGATGAACCAGGGCCGCGTCAGCCGGTCCACCAGCACCACCGCCGCCAGCCCGGCCAGCCCGGCCCCGATCACCACGGCGTGGTCGACCAGGAACGGCACCACCCGCTCCACCACCAGCACCGCCCCGGCGACGGCCGCCACCAGGACCAGAACGGCGAGCCCGAGGAGCAGCGCGAGCCCCTCCCCGAGGTCGTAGCGCACGAACCGGAGGAACGACTCGGCCACCTCGTCGGCCGGCAGCAACGGGAGGTCGTCGACCTCGGCCGGGCCCAGCTCGTGGTCGGCCCGGCGCCGCCAGGGCGGCTGCCGCCTGGCCCAGCGCCGCCGGACGTACCAGACCCGGCCGTCGGGCGTTGTCACCCGCTGTTCCCGCACGACCAGCAGCGTCCGAGCGGAACGCCAGGATTGTCAAGGGGAAACCCGGGTCGTCATGCTGGGGTGAGGCGGCGCACAAGGCGCAAGCCGGCGACCCACGGCTGTGGAGACGCCGATGCACGATGACGCCGAGACTGTCGCGCCCGTTCGCGAGCTGGGCGAGGAGGTCACGGAAGGGTCAGCGCGCGCGAGCACCAAGCGGCGGGAGCTGGCCCCCCACGCCCGGGCGATCGAGCTGCACGAGCAGGCGGCCGCGCTGGCGAACCGGGAGCGGACCCAGCGCGGACCAGCGGTCGTCACGCTCGGCGAACGCGCTGGCGGCTGAGGCGGAGGAGGTGGGATTCGAACCCACGGGGCCCTCTC
>DASUPQ010000403.1 GCA_036280995.1 Actinomycetota bacterium
CCTGACCGCGGCCGACCTGGTCGCGGCCGGCGCCCCGGCCGCCTACGCGCTCTGCCGGCCCCCCGGCCACCACGCCGGACCCGGCTACTACGGCGGTTTCTGCCTGCTCAACAACGCGGCCATCGCGGCCCGGGCGCTGGCCGGGCGGGGCCGGGTGGCGGTGGTGGACGTCGACTTCCACCACGGCAACGGCACCCAGGACATCTTCTGGGAGGACCCGGCGGTGCTGTACGTGTCGCTGCACGGCGACCCGGCCGGCCACTACCCGCACTTCACCGGGGCCGCCGACGAGGTCGGCGGCGGCCCCGGGCGGGGCACGACCCGGAACCTGCCCCTGCCCGACGGCACCGGCGACGACGCCTACCTGGACGCCCTGGCCGAGGCGATGGGGCTGGTGGCCGCCTTCGACCCGGCCACGCTGGTCGTCTCGGCCGGCTTCGACACCTTCGAGGACGACCCCATCGGCGCCTTCGCCGTCACCACCGACGGTTTCCGGCGGATCGGCGCCGCCCTGGCCGCCGCCGGCCGGCCGGTGGTCCTGGTCCAGGAGGGCGGCTACGCCGTCGGCGCCCTCGGCGCCAACGCGGTCGCGCTGCTGGAGGGGGTCCGGGAGGCCCAAGCCTAGGCCCCCCGGGGACAGCGGCCCGCCCCCGCCGCTGAGCCGGTCGAGATGGCCGCGACCAGGAGCTTTGCGAGGTATGTCTTGACAACCGCGAGCCACACGAGCGAGGCTTGCTCTCCTACGCCAGACGGCTTCAGGGTGCGCCAAGGTCGGCCACGTCGGCGGCCAGCCGGCGCGTCAGGGGTTCGAGTCCCCTCACCCTGACCGAGCCGGGCCTCACGGCCCGGCCGAGTCCCGCTCGACGTGGCGCTCGCCCGGGCCGACGTAGATCTGGCGCGGCCGGGCGATCCGCTGCTCGGGGTCGCTGAGGTTCTCCTCCCATTGGGCCAGCCAGCCCGGCATGCGGCCGATGGCGAACAGGACCGGGAACATCTCCACCGGGAAGCCCATGGCCTCGTAGATGATGCCGGAGTAGAAGTCGACGTTGGGATAGAGCTTCTTGGAGACGAAGTAGTCGTCCTCCAGCGCGATCCGCTCCAGCTCGACGGCGATCTCCAGCAGCGGGTTGAGCCCGGTGACCTTGAAGACGTCCTCCGCCACCTGCTTGATGATCTTCGCCCGCGGGTCGTAGTTCTTGTAGACGCGGTGGCCGAAGCCCATCAGCTTCATCTCGCCCCGCTTGACCCGCTCGACGTAGGCGGGGACCGCCTCGACCGAGCCGATCTCGTTGAGCATCCGCAGGACCTGCTCGTTGGCCCCGCCGTGGAGCGGCCCGTACAGGGCGGCCACGGCGGCCGCGGCCGCCGAGAAGGGGTCGACCTTGGAGCTGCCGACGGCCCGCATGGCGTTGGTCGAGCAGTTCTGCTCGTGGTCGGCGTGGAGGGTGAACAGCACGTCCAGGGCGTGCTCGAGCACCGGGTCGGGATGGTACTTGGGCTCCCCCATCTTCCACATGAGGTTGAGGAAGTTGCCGGCGTACGACAGCTCGTTGTCGGGGAACGGGTAGGGATGGCCCTGGGAGTGGCGGTAGGCGTAGGCGGCCAGGGTGGGGATCTTGGCGATCAGCCGGACGACCTGGCGGCGGCGGACCTCCCGGTCGTCGATCCGCTTGGCGTCCGGGTAGAAGGTCGACAGCGCCCCCACCGTGCCGACCAGGATGCCCATGGGGTGGGCGTCGTGGTGGAAGCCGTCGATGAACTTCTTGATGTTCTCCTTGACGAAGGTGTGGTGGCTGATCTGGTCGGTCCAGTCGGCCAGCTCCCCGGCGTCCGGCAGGTCGCCCTCGACCAGCAGCCAGGCCACCTCGAGGAAGCTCACCCGCTCGGCCAGCTCCTGGATCGGGTAGCCGCGGTAGCGCAGGATCCCCTGCTCGCCGTCGATGAAGGTGATGGCGCTGCGGCAGCTGGCCGTGTTCATGAACGCGGGGTCGTAGGAGAGCAGCCCGAAGTCGTCGTCGTCGACCTTGATGTCCCGTAGCGCCATGGCCGAGATGGCCCCGTCCTTGATCGGGACCTCGTAGGTCCGGCCGGTCCGGTTGTCGGTCACGCTCAGCGTGCCCTGGGCCTGGTCAGCGGTCATGGGATCTCCTTCGGCGGCGCGCACCTGCATATTCAGCAGGCTACCCTGCCCTGCTTCGGCTACGCGGTGGCGGCGCGGTCGAGCAGCCAGGTGACCGACCCGCCGGCGGCGCGCACGGTCTGGACGGCCCGGGTCAGGGGGAGGCGGTCGTCGCCGGCCCGGGCCCGGGCGACCGCGGCCGCCTTGCCGGCGCCGGCGGCCAGGACCAGCAGCCGTTCCGTCCCGGCAAGGGCGGCCAGGGTCAGGCTGACCCGGTCCGGGGGCGGCTTGGGGCTGTCGTGGACGGCCACGACCAGCCGGTCGGCCACCTCGACCTCGGGGCGGGCGGGGAACAGCGACAGGCAGTGGCCGTCCTCCCCCACCCCCACCCAGACGACCTCCAGGCGCGGTCCCCCGCCGGCGGCGGGGAGCTCGGCCAGGGCCGCCTGGTAGGCGTCGGCGGCCGCCTCGGCGCCCAGCTCGCCCGGCGGCCGCAGCAGCTGGTGGCCGGGGACGGGGACGTGGTCGAGCAGGGCGGCGGCGGCCAGCCCCCAGTTGGAGTCGGGGTGGGTCACCGGCACGCAGCGCTCGTCGCCCATGGCCACCCGGACCCGGTCCCACTCGACCCCGGCGCGCAGGTCGTGGGCGGCCAGCCGCCGGTAGGCGGCCGCCGGGGTGCCGCCACCGGCCAGCACCCAGGTGGCCGTGCCGTGGGCCTCCACCGCCGCCTCCAGGTCGGCCACGGCCGCCCGGGCCGCCGCCTCGGCCAGCTCGTCCGGGCCGTCGACGACCTGGACGCGTTCCCTCGGGGGGCTCACGCCGGCACCAGGGCGGCCGCCTCGGCCAGGGCGTCCTCGAACACCCGGTCGCGGCCGAACAGCTGCAGCTCCTGGCCGAGCCCGCCCGGGCCGTTGGACGGGCCGGCGCTGCGGCCGACCTTGCGCCGCCCGGTCGGCTGGCCGGGGGCCTCCACCGTGGCCACCAGGTGGCCGGGCGGGGCCTCCACCCGGACGCTGGCCGGGCCGTCGCCGGTCTCCATCTCCACGTGGACCCGGGTCAGGTTGGAGGAGCCGATGCCGGCCACCACCCGCACCTGGCAGGTCCCGGCCGCGGTCCGGTAGACGGCGGCCAGCTCGTCCCCGGCCTGGTCGACCTCCTCCAGCCCCCAGCCCAGCCGGGAGGCGAACCAGCCGACCAGCTCCTGGCCGGCCGTCGGCTCCACCGAGTCGACCCGCAGCCAGTGGATCCGGTCGAGGGCCGGGCGCAGCCCGGGGGCGCTGAAGGGGGCGGCCAGCAGCTCCCGCCAGGGGGTGAGGCGCCCCCAGGCGCAGTCGGTCATGGCCGGCGCCACCTGCCCGACGGCCCCGGCCAGGCGGCGCAGGTCGGCGGGCGGGTCGGCGAAGGCGGCCGAGTCGACGATCAGCCGGTCGGTGACCGAGGTCAGCTCGCCGAACACCTGCTCGTCGAAGGGCGGGGTCCCCTCCCACCAGGTGAACACCGGCAGCTCCGGCAGCAGCAGGGGCAGGACCACGGCGGTCAGGTGGCTGGGGTGGACGTTGGTCTGGACCACGACCTCCTCCCAGACGACCTCCGGCCCCTGGGCCGGGCGGCGGTTCACCACCCGGGCCCAGGAGCGCACCCCCTGGCGGCCCTCGGGCGGCTCGGCGATCAGGACCACGCAGCGCGAGGGGGCGCGCGACCCCAGCTCCTCCATCGCGGCCAGGGCCCGCTGGCCGGCGGCCCGGTTGGGGGTGACCACGACCAGGTTGGCCACGCTGGCCCGGACCACCGCCCCGCCGCCGTTCTCCCCCTGGACGCGCTGGCGCTCCAGCGCCTGCTCGATGTCGCCGGGCGCGACCTCCTCGAACGCCTCGGCCGTCTGGTTCGTCATGGCCGCCGCCAGCGGCGGCCGGGGCGGCCCCGGGCGATCAGCTCGTCGGCGGCCTTGGGCCCCCAGCTGCCGGCCTCGTAGTTGGGGAACTGCGGGGGCGGCGCCTCGGCCCAGCGGTCCAGGATCGGCTGGACCGCCTGCCAGGCCTGCTCGACCTCGTCCCAGCGTGGGAACAGGGTCGGGTCGCCCAGCATCACGTCCAGCAGCAGCCGCTCGTAGGCGTCGGGCAGGTCGTCGGAGAACGAGGTGCCGTAGGAGAAGTCCATGCTGACGGAGCGGACCTCCATCGACGGGCCCGGCACCTTGGCCCCGATCCGCATGGTGATGCCCTCGTCGGGCTGGATCCGCAGGACCAGCGCGTTGGGCTCCAGCCCGTCCTGGGCGGCCTCCCCGAAGGGCAGGTGCGGAGCCGACTTGAACTGGACCACGACCTCGGTGGCCCGCTTGGGCAGCCGCTTGCCGGTGCGGACGTAGAACGGCGTGCCCGCCCAGCGCCAGTTGTCGACCCGCAGCTCGGCGGCCACGTACGTCTCGACCGTCGAGTCGGGATGGACGTCGGGCTCGTCGCGGTAGCCGGGGACCTCCTTGCCGGCGATCCAGCCCGGCCCGTACTGGGCACGGACCACGCCGGCGTCGACCGCCTCGCCCTCCAGCCGGCGCAGCGCCTTGAGCACCTTGGCCTTCTCGTTGCGCACGTCCTCGGGCTCGAAGCTGGCCGGCGGCTCCATGGCGATCAGGGCCAGCACCTGGAGCTCGTGGTTCTGGAAGATGTCGCGGATGGCCCCGGCGGTCTCGTAGAAGTTGCCGCGGTGCTCGATCCCCAGCGACTCCGACACCGTCACCTGGACGTGGTCGACGAAGTGGTGGTTCCAGACCGGCTCGAAGATGCCGTTGGCGAAGCGGAAGGCGATGATGTTCTGGACGCTCTCCTTGCCCAGGTAGTGGTCGATGCGGAAGACGTCGCGTTCGGGGAAGACGGTGGTCACCAGCTCCTGCAGCTCCCGGGCCGAGGTCAGGTCGTGGCCGAACGGCTTCTCCACCACGACCCGGGAGTGGCCCCGGTCCCAGCCGCGCCCGCCCAGCCCGGCCTTGCCGATCCCGCGGATGGTGTCGGGGAACAGCTTGGGGATCAGCGACAGGTAGTACATGCGGTTGCCGTCGGTGCCGAGCTCGCGGTCGAAGCGGTCGAGCAGGTCGCCGATGCGGGCGTAGGTGTCGGGGTCGGCCGAGGAGCCGGAGACGTAGTGCAGCCGGCTGGCGAACGACTCCCACACCTGGTGCTGGATGGGCTGGGTGCGGGAGAACTCCTCGACCGCCTTGCGCATGTCGGCCCGGTACTCCTCGTCGGAGTACTCGCTGCGGCTGGACCCGACGAAGGCGAAGTTCTGCGGCAGCAGCCGGTGCAGCTCCAGGTTGTACAGGGCGGGGACGATCTTGCGGTGGGCCAGGTCGCCGGAGCCGCCGAACACCACCATGGCCGTCGGCGGCGGGATCGCCCTGACCCGCTCCCCAACCGCGAGTGGGTTCTCCTCCATCAGCCGCCCAGCTTCCGCACCTTGGCCTCGATGGTGTCGACGGCGCCGTTGTAGCTGTCGGCGAACTTCTCGACCCCCTCGCGCTCCAGCCGGTCGCCGACGTCGTCCTCGTCGATGCCGAGGGCGGCCAGGTCGCTCCAGAGCCGGTGCGCGCGGTCCAGGCCCTCGCTGGCCGTCTGGCCGCGGACCTCGCCGTGGTCGGCGAAGGCCTCGATCGTCTCCAGGGGCATGGTGTTGACCGTGTCGGCGGCGATCAGCTCCTCCACGTACAGGACGTCGCGGTAGTCGGGGTTCTTGGTCGAGGTCGAGGCCCACAGGGGCCGCTGGACCCGGGCCCCGGCGGCGGCCAGGGCCTCCCAGCGCGGCCCCCGGAAGGTCTGCTGGAACACCTCGTAGGCCAGCTTGGCGTTGTCGATGGCGGCCGTGCCCAGCCGCTCCCGGGCCGCCTCGGCCTCCGGGCCGCCCTTGTCGACGATCGCCTGCAGCTCCGGATCGACCATCGTGTCGACCCGGCTGACGAAGAACGAGGCCACGCTGGCCACCTCGGTCAGATCGCCGCCGGCCTCGGCCAGCTCCTCCAGCCCGCCCAGGTAGGCCTCGATCACCTCGCGGTAGCGCTGGATGGAGAAGACCAGGGTCACGTTGACGTTGATCCCGGCGGCGATCGAGGCCCGGATGGCCGGCACCCCGGCGGCGGTGGCCGGGATCTTGATGAACACGTTGGGCCGGGCCAGCTCGTCGAACAGGCGCCGGGTCTCGCTGGTGGTGGCCTCGGTGTCGTCGGCGATGTCGGGCGGCACCTCGAAGGAGACACGGCCGTCGACCCCGCCGGTCCGCTCCCACACCGGCTCCATGTCGGCGGCGGCGGCGCGGATGTCGTCCAGGGCCAGCGACTCGAAGATCCGCCGCGCGTCCACGTCCTCGCCGGCCAGCCGGCGGATGTCGTCGTCGTAGAACGACCCCTCCCCCATCGCCTTCTGGAAGATGGTCGGGTTGGAGGTGACGCCGGCCACCTGGAACTGGTCGCGCAGGCGGCGCAGCTCCCCCTTCTGGATCCAGTCGCGGGCGATCGAGTCGACCCAGACGGCCACGCCCTGGTCGGTCAGCTGCTGCAAGCGGGACGTCATCTCCCGTCCTCCTCTTCCTCAGTCCTTGTCGTCGAGCCGGGCGAGCAGCGCCCGGGCCCGGTCGGCGACGTTCTCGGGGGTGAAGCCGAACTTCTCCAGCACCACCTCGCCGGGGGCCGAGGCGCCGAAGTCGTCGCGGGACACGACCTCGCCGTGCTCGCCGACCCAGCGGCTCCAGCCGAAGCTGGACGCCGCCTCCACGGCCAGCCGGGCCACCACCCCCGGGGGCAGCACCTGGTCGCGGTAGGCCTGGTCCTGGTCCTCGAACAGCTCCCAGCAGGGCATCGACACCACCCGGGTGGGGACGCCGCCGGCCTGGAGCCGCTCGCGGGCCTCCAGCGCCACCCACACCTCGGAGCCGGTGGCGATCAGCACCAGCCGCGGATCGCCGCCGTCGGCGTCGACCAGCACGTAGGCGCCGCGGTGCAGGCCCTCGGCCCCGGCGTGGGCCGTCCGGTCGATCGGGGGCAGGTTCTGGCGGGACAGGGCCAGGGCGGTGGGGCCGTCGGTGCGGGCGATGGCCGCCCGCCAGGCCTCGGCCGTCTCCGGCCCGTCGGCCGGCCGCATCAGCCGCAGCCGGGGCATGGCCCGCAGGGACGCCAGGTGCTCGACCGGCTGGTGGGTCGGCCCGTCACCGCCCAGCCCGATCGAGTCGTGGGTCCAGACGTAGACCACCGGCAGGTCCATCAGGTTGGCCAGGCGCACGCTGGGCCGCATGTAGTCGGAGAAGATCAGGAAGGTGGCGCAGAACGGGCGCAGCCCGCCGTGCAGGGCCAGGCCGTTGCTGATCGCCCCCATGCCGTGCTCGCGGATGCCGTAGTGGAGGTTGCGCCCGACCTCGCCGGGCCCCATGCTGCCGCCGTCCTTGATGTCGGTCTTGTTGGACTCGGCCAGGTCGGCCGAGCCGCCGATGAAGGTCGGCAGCCGCGAGGCGATGGCGTTGATGCACTCGGCGGAGGCCGACCGGGTGGCCAGCTTCTTGGGCTCGGTGAACAGCTTGCCCAGCTCGTCGTCCCAGCCGCCGGGGAGCTCGCCGGCGATCCCGGCCCGCAGCTCGGCGGCCAGCTCGGGCTCGGCCTCGGCGAAGGCGTCCAGGCGCCGCTCCCAGTCGGCCCGGGCCGCCTGGTTGTCGGGCACCCTGACCCGCCAGCGGTCGTAGACCCCGTCGGGGACGAAGAAGTGCTTGTCCGGGTCCCAGCCGTAGGCCTCCTTGGTCGCCCGGACCTCGTCCTCGCCCAGGGCGGCCCCGTGGGCCGCCGGGGTGTCCTGGGCGTTGGGCGCGCCCCAGGCGATGTGGCTGCGCAGCCGGATGAAGCTGGGGCGGTCCGGCTCGTCCACCGCGGCCTGGTAGGCGGCGGCCATCGCCTCCAGGTCGTTGGCGTCCTCCACGTGCTGGGTGTGCCAGCCGTACGCGCGATACCGGGCCTCGACGTCCTCGCCGAAGGTGATCTCGGTGCGGCCGTCGATGGTGATGTGGTTGTCGTCGTAGAGCAGGGTGAGCTTGCCAAGGCCCAGGTAGCCGGCGTACGAGGACGCCTCGGAGGCGACGCCCTCCATCATGTCCCCGTCCGAGCAGAACGCCCAGGTCCGGTGGTCGACCACCTGCGGGCCGTAGCGGTCGGCCAGGAACTGCTCGGCGATGGCGAACCCGACCGCGTTGCCGACCCCCTGGCCGAGCGGCCCGGTGGTGACCTCGACCCCGGGGGTGAGGAAGTGCTCGGGGTGGCCGGGGGTGATCGAGCCCCACTGGCGCTGCTGCTTCAGGTCGTCGATGCCCAGCGCGTAGCCGGTCAGGTGCAGGGCGATGTACTGCAGCACCGAGGCGTGGCCGTTGGAGAGCACGAAGCGGTCGCGGTCGAACCAGTCCGGGTGCTCGGGGTCAAAGGTCAGGAACCGCGTCCACAGCACGTAGGCGGCCGGGCCCAGGGCCATGGCCGTGCCCGGGTGGCCGTCGCCAGCCTTCTGGATGGCGTCCATGGCCAGGGTCCGGACGGTGTCGACGGCCAGGGTGTCGAGGTCGGTCCCTTGGACGGTCTCGGTGGTCACGGGCGGCTCCTCGGGGGCGGAATCAGCACTCCTGCCAAGCCCCTAGGCTACCCGTATCTCGCCGTCGATCACCGGTCGGGCTTGCCGCCCGAGCGGGCCTCGACCCCGCGGCGCAGGGCCAGCTCGCGCAGGCGCTTGTGGGTGGCCACCCGGCGCTCGCCCTCCTCGGGCTGGCACCGGTGCCAGGAGCCGTCCTCGGACAGTGCCCAGGCCTGGAGGTTGTCGGCCAGCATGACGTCGAGGACCTCCTGCAACCGCCCGGTCAGGTCGGGGTCGGTCACCGGGGTGACGCACTCGACCCGCAGGTCGAGGTTGCGGGGCATCAGGTCGGCCGAGCCGATGAAGTACTCGCGCCGGCGGCCGTTGGCGAAGCACCAGATCCGGCTGTGCTCCAGGAACCGGCCGACGATCGAGCGCACCCGGATGTTGTCGCTCACCCCCGGGACCCCGGGCCGGAGCCGGCAGATGCCCCGGATGACCAGGTCGATCTCCACCCCGGCCTGGGAGGCGGCGTAGAGGGCGCGGATGCAGTCGGCGTCGACCAGGGAGTTCATCTGCAGGGTGATGCGGCCGGGGCGGCGGCTGGTGTGCCGCTCGGCGGTCCGCTCGATCAGCTCCAGCACCCGCTGGCGCAGGAAGCTGGGGGCGACCAGGATCTTGCGGTAGCGGCCGCCGCCGCGGGCGTAGCCGGTGAGCGAGTTGAACAGCTCGGTCAGGTCGGCGCCCAGGTCCTCGTCGCAGGAGAGCAGGCCCACGTCGGTGTAGAGCCGGGCCGTCTTGGCGTTGTAGTTGCCGGTGCCGATGTGGACATAGCGGCGGATGCCGCCGTGCTCGCGCCGCACCACCAGGGCGGTCTTGGAGTGGGTCTTGAGCCCGACCAGGCCGTAGGCGACGTGGCAGCCGGCCTGCTCCAGCGCCCTGGCCCAGCCGATGTTGGAGGCCTCGTCGCCGCGGGCCTTGACCTCGACCAGGACCACCACCTGCTTGCCGGACTCGGCCGCCTGGATCAGGGCGTTGATGATCGGCGAGTCGCCGTCGGTGCGGTACAGGGTCTGCTTGATGGCCAGCACGTCGGGGTCCTCGGCGGCCTGCTCGATGAAGCGCTGCACCGAGGTCGAGAAGGCGTCGTAGGGGTGGTGGACCAGCAGGTCGCCCTCGCGCAGGGTGGCGAACAGGTTGACCGAGTCCTCCTCGGTGCCGAGCAGCCGCGGCTGGGTGGTCCCGACCCACGGCTCGTCGGCCAGCTCGGGCCGGTCGAGGGACGACACCAGCCCCATCAGGTCGCCCAGGTTGAGCGGCCCCTCCACGGTGACCAGGGCGTCGTCCTCGACGTCGAGCTCGCGCTGGAGGAGCCGGACCACGTGGTCGGGCATGGTCGCGGCCACCTCGAGCCGGACCACCACCCCGAAGCGCTGGCGGCGCAGCTCCTGCTCGACGGCGATCAGCAGGTCGTCGGCCTCGTCCTCGGCCAGCTCGATGTCGGCGTCGCGGGTCACCCGGAACGGGTGGGCCTCGACCACGTCCATGCCCGGGAACAGCTTGTCCAGGTGGGTGGCGATCACCTGCTCCAGGGGCACGAAGGTGTTGCCGTCGCCCAGGGGGATGAACCGGGGCAGGATGCCCGGCACCTTGACCCTGGCGAAGCGGTCGCGGGCGGTGCCCGGGTCGCGGACGGTCACGGCCAGCGACAGCGACAGGTTGGAGATGTAGGGGAACGGGTGGCTGGGGTCGACGGCCAGGGGCGTCAGCACCGGGAAGACCTGACGCTGGAAGTAGTCGCGCAGGAAGTCCAGGTCCTGATCGCCCAGCTCGGACATGTCGGCGATGCGGACGCCGGCCTCGGCCATGGCCGGGCTGACCTCGTCAAGGAACACCCGCACCTGGTGCTCGATGCTGGGGCCGACGTGCTTGGCGATCGCCTCCAGGGTCTCGCTCGGCGTCCAGCCGTCCGACCCGCGGGTGACCATGCCCGACTCGACCTGGTCGCGCAGGCCGGCCACCCGGACCATGAAGAACTCGTCCAGGTTGGAGGAGAAGATGGCCAGGTACTTGAGCCGCTCCAGGAGGGAGATCTCGGGGTCGGCGGCCATGGCCAGGACCCGGTCGTTGAACTGGAGCCAGGAGATCTCCCGGTTGATGAACAGGTACGGGTCATGCAGGTCGCGCTCGACCACGTCCGGGGCGCTGGCGCTCTCGCTCACGGCGGTTCGGCTCCTGGTTCGGGTGCTGCGTCGATCAGCCTTGCATGTCTCGACCGTTCAAGCTAGTCCTTGGGCTGCTGGGAGCCTGTCCCGGAACCAGGGTCGAGGCGATGGTCGCCTCCAGGCCGGGGGCGCCGCAGGCGCCGGCGAAGGCGAAGCCGGGTCAGCCCTGGTCGAGGGCGGCCGCCATCAGGCCGAGGGGGGGCGAGCCCAGGCGCAGCAGGGCGTCGTGGAAGCGGGCGTGGCTGTAGCCGGCGCCCCAGCCGGAGCGGGCCTGGTCGCGGAGGCGCAGGATCTCCAGCTTGCCCCAGGTGTAGCGGCCGTAGGTGGGGTCGAAGGTGGCCCGGGCGGCCTCGGTGCGGGCGGCCGGGCCGTAGCAGAAGGCGTCGGCCTCGAAGCGGGCGGCGCCGTCGGCGACCGTCATGGTGCCGGCGTGGGTGCCGATCGACACGGCCAGGCGGGTGACCCGCTGGAGCGCCTCCAGGGCGACCCCGGCGGCGAAACGGGGGTCGTCGCCGCGGTAGCCCTCCTCGATGCAGAGCTCCTCGCCGTAGTGGGCCCAGCCCTCGACGAAGGCCAGCGAGTGCAGGGTCCGGCGGACGTCGGAGGTGAGCTGGCGCAGCCGCCGCCCGTGGGCGAAGTGGCCGGGGGCGACCTCGTGCACGGTGATGGCGGGCAGGGTGGTGCGGCTGAACACCTTCAGCCAGTCGTCCTGCTCGCTGGCAGGCCAGCCCGGGTCGGGCGGGGAGATGTAGTAGCGCGAGGGGGCGTCGGCCTCGTACGGGGCGGCCCAGGACATCATGGCCAGGGCCCAGCGGCGCGACGGAGGTGCGGGCGCGACCAGGCACTCGCCGTCCAGCCCGGGCACCAGGTCGCGCTCCAGGGTGAAGGCGATCGCCTCGGCCGTGAGGGCCTGGGCCTCCCGCAGCACGCCGTCGGCGTCCGGGTGGTCCTCGAGCAGGGCGGCCACCACCTCGGCGGTGGGCCGGCCCGGCCGCAGCCGCCCGCAGGCCTCCTCCAGCAGGGCCCGGAGCCGGTCGCGCTCGGCGTCGGCCCGCTCCTCCAGCCGGCCCAGGTCGACCTCCAGGGCCTCGCCGGCGCCGAGCAGGCGCTCCAGCGGCCCCCGGCCGAGGGCGGTGTCGCGGTGGCCCTCGACGGCGGCCGCCTCCAGGTGGGCGGTCAGGCGCTTGTGGGCGTCCAGGGCCCGCTCCACCACCGGGTCGCCCCCCGACGGCTCCAGGTCGGCGGCCAGCCCCCGGGCGGCGGGCAGGAGAGCCTCGGCCACCGGGGCGGCGACCCGGTCAAGGGCGGCCAGGGCGGCGTCGACCACGTCGGGCCAGGCGGCCAGGTGGCGGTGGCGGGCCTCGGCCCGCTCGGCCGCCGGGGCGTAGTCGCGGTCGTAGCAGGACACGTCCAGGGCGGCGATGTGGTACAGCGGGTTGGAGCGGTGCAGCTCCAGCTCGCCCAGCTCCAGCCGGACCAGCCGCTCGAAGGCGGCCAGGTGGGCCTCGTCGTGCGGGTCCGGCTCGGGGGCGGCGCCGGGGGGGCCGCCGAGCCGGGACAGGCCGGCCCGGACCCCCTCCGGGGACAGGTCCTCGGCCCGGCCGTCGTACTCGTGGCGGCCGATGTACTCGCGGACCGCGCTCATGGTCAGGTCGCAGATCGCCCGCAGTCGAGGGTTCATGACCGCCGAGCCTACGGGGCCGACGCCCGGATTGTCGAGTTCCATACTTCGCGATCTTCGGGTGGCTCGAGGAGTGTGAGAGACCTCGCGGGGCCGGTTCACGAGCTTGGGGGGCACATGGCCGGACGGTTCCGTCCTCGGCATCTCAGGCGAGCCGGGCCGCGACCTTGGCCGCGGCCCGGTGGGCCAGGGCCATGACCGACAGCATCGGGTTGACGCCGCTGGCCGTCGGGAACAGCGACGCGTCGGCCACGAACAGCCCCTCGACCTCGTGGGCCTGGTGGTCGGGGCCGACGGCCGAGGTGGCCGGGTCGGCGCCGATGCGGCACGAGCCCATCTGGTGGTAGGAGGCCAGGGTGGCCCGGCCGCCGGAGAACCCGGCCTGGCGGGTCGCCTCGGCCCAGGCGCGGTGGGCGGCGGGGCTGCCGGGGCGGAAGGCGAACCGCCGGCGGTGGAGGCTGAACACCTCGGCCGCCCCGGCGGCGGCCAGCACCTCCCCGGCGGCGGCCAGGCCGGCGGCCATGCGGGCCTCGTCGGCGGCGCCGAGCCGCCAGCGGACCCGGGGGGCGCCGTCGCGGTCGACCCGGACCCGGCCGGCGCCGCTGTCGCGGCAGAGCACCGCGACCAGCGACAGGTTGGCCGACCGCTCCATCAGGGCCCGGTGGGCGGCGGCCGACTGCCAGGGCAGGGCGACCGCGGCCGTTCCCGGGTGCACGGGCACCGTCTCGAAGATGGGCGCGTACGGCCCCAGGCGCTCGCGCAGCGCGGCCGACCAGCGCGCCTGCAGGGTCCCCTCCCACCAGCGGACCGGCTCCTCGAAGCTGCCGATGGCGGCGGTGCCGGGGTGCAGGCGCAGGTGGCGGCCGACCTGGCCGCCAAGGCCGGAGCGGAGCAGCAGGGCCGGGGTCTCGATGGCCCCGGCGGCGGCCACCACCGCCCGGGCCCGGACGACCAGCCGGTGCCGGCCGGCGACCGCCTCCACCCCGGTGGCCCGGCCGCCGTCGACCAGGACCCGGCGGGCGTCGGCCCCGACGACCAGCCGGGCCCCGGCCGCGGCGGCGTCCTCCAGGTAGGTGACCAGGGTCGACTGCTTGGCGCGGTGGCGGCAGCCGAACCCGCACCAGCCGCAGCCGGCGTCCTGGGGGCAGCCGCGGACGTTGCGGGGCAGCGGGCCGGCGGGCCAGCCGAGCCGCTCCAGGCCGTCGGCCAGCAGCCGGTCGCGGGCGCCGGGGCGGCTCTGGGCCTCGGTGACCCCGAGCCGGCCGGCCACCGCCTCCAGCGAGGCGGCGACCTCGCCGGAGACGAAGGCGTCCACGCCCGACACCGCCGCCCACTCGGCCAGCACCGCCGGCGGGGTCGGGAACGAGGTCGAGTAGTTGACGGTCGTGCCCCCGCCCAGCGTCGACCCGGCCAGGATCCGGCAGGCCAGGTCGTCGGTGGTCAGGGTGAGGCCGTACAGGTACAGGTCGCGGTAGGCGTCGCCCTCCTCGTGGGTGAAGTCGCGCTCGGCCGCATACCCGCCCTTCTCGAGCACGACCACGTCCAGGCCGGCCCCGGCCAGCTCGGCCGCGGCCACGCCCCCGCCGGCGCCCGAGCCGACCACGACCACGTCACAGGCCAGCTCCTCGTCGCCGTCAAGGCGCCGCGGCTCCAGGCGCCGGGGGACGTCGGGGGCGGGGCCGAGCGGCCCCGGGTAGCCGGTGGCGTCGCGGGCCGGGCCGGGCCAGGCGTAGGCGGCCAGCAGGGTGATCGGGGTGATGGCGGCGGCCAGCCGCCGCCGCAGGGGGAGCCGGGCCGCCGCCCAGCGCCGCACCACCGCCTCGGCCGCGGCCGGGTCGAGCCCGGGCAGCGGCGCCGGCCGGCCGGTGAGGGCGAGGGCGCCGGCCCGCGACCCGAGCGCCCGCAGCACGCCGAGGAGCTGCTCGCGGTCCCGCCGGCTCGCCGTCCGCCCCAGGATCTCCAGCATCCGGCCGGGCACGGCCGGGTCGAAGGCCTCGCCGAGGATCCCGGCGGCCAGCGCGGCCAGGACGGCCTCCTGCCGGGACCCGGCCCTCGTAACCCGCGCAGTGGACGTCACGTCAAGGTTTGTACACCTAGTGGTTCAATGCCTGCGCAACCATCTGCGAGCAAGGAGGCCGGCGACGGCGGCGGTCGAGCTCAGCGGCGTGTACCGGCGCTTCGGGCGCACCATGGTGCTCGCCGGCCTCGACCTGCGCGTCGACGAGGGCGAGCTCTACGGGCTGATCGGGCCCAACGGCGCCGGCAAGACGACCGCCCTGCGGGTCGCCCTTGGGCTGCTCCAGGCCGACGCCGGCGAGGTGCGGCTGCTCGGCCGCGACCCGCGGTCGGCGGCCGGGGCGCGGCCCCGGCGGGTCGGCAGCCTGATCGAGGCCCCGGCCCTGTCGCCGCGGCTGACCGGCCGCGAGTACCTGGTCCTGATCGCCCGCTGGGCCCACGCCCCCGACGCCGAGGTCGACCGGGTGGTCGGCCTGCTCGGGCTGGGCCGGATGACCGACCGGCAGACCGCCACCTACTCGACCGGCATGCGCCAGGTGCTGGCCACCGCGGCCGCCCTGGTCGGGCCGCCCGACCTGCTGGTCCTGGACGAGCCGACGGTCGGGCTCGACCCGGGCCACCGCCGCCGGGTCAACGACCTGCTGCTGGACCACGTCGCCCGGGGCGGGACGGTGCTGCTGTCCAGCCACCAGCTCGACGACGCCGAGCGGCTCTGCACCCGGGTCGGGCTGATGGCCGCCGGCCGGCTGGTCGAGGAGGGCCCGCCGACCGAGCTGGGCCCGGCCGCCGGCCGCTTCGAGCTCACCGTCAGCGACCCCGAGGCCGCCCTGTCGGCGCTGCGGGCCATGCGCCTGATCTGCTGGCGCGACAACGGCAAGGTGCTGGTCGAGACGGGCGCCCCCTACCAGGTCGGCCGGCCCGACGGCAGCGCCATCGTCCGGGTCCTGGCCAACGCCGGGGTCTACCCCTCCGACCTGCGCCGCTCCCCCACCCTTGAGCTGGCCTACGCCGCCGTGACCAGCAGCCTGGCCCCCGACCCGCCCCGCCCCCCGATCGCGGAGGCGTCCCCTTGATCCAGGGGAGGGTCCCGGACCGGGCCGCCAGGCACCGGTACCCGCTGGCCGGGGCGGTGCGGCTGCGGGTCCGGGAGCTGGCCCGGCGGCCGGTGGTGGTGGCGGCGTTCTCGCTCCAGGCGATGGCCGTGGTCGCGGCCGAGCTGCTGGCCGCCGTGGCCGCCGAGGGGCTGGCCGGGGCCGGCGACGACCTCGTCCTGGGCGGCCTGCGGGTCACGGCCGTGCCCGGCGGGCTGGTCTTCGGGGTGCTGGTCGCGGCCGTGGTCGGCTCCGAGTTCGGCTGGGCGACCGAGCGGGCCCTGCTGGCCCGCGACCCGCGCCGGCTCCGCTTCGCCGGCTACCAGCTGGCCGTGGCCGCCGTCCTGGCCCTGGCCTGGTGGGCGGTGCAGAGCCTGCTCGCGGTCACGGTCGCGGCCCTGCTCCAGGCCGGCGGCGGCATCGTCTCCGGGACGCCCTGGAACGCCCCCGCCCACCTGGCCGCCCTGGCCGCCGCCCTGGCCGCCACCCTGCTGTACGGCCTCCTCGGCGCCGCCTGCGCCCTGGTCCTGCGGGGCGCCCTGGCCGGCGTGGTCGCCCTGCTCGCCTACGGCCTCCTCGGCGAGCTCGTCCTCGCCCCCCAGTGGGCCCCGGCCACCGGCTGGACCATCTACACCTCCGCCGCCCGCCTCACCGGCCAGGGCACCACCCCCATGCCCCGCGCCGCCCTGGTCGTCACCCTCGCCTTCGTGGTCGCCCTGGCCGGCTGCCTCGCCCTCTACGCCCGCCGCCAGGTTCGCGACTGACCCCGGGAGGGAGCCAGGTGATGGAGGTCACGGTCGTGGGGGTGCCGTTCAACTCGGCCGGGCTGACCGGCGGCGTGGCCCGGGCCCCGGCCGCCCTGCGCCGGGCCGGGCTGGTCTCCGGCCTGGCCAGGCGGCTGGACGTGGCCGACGCCGGCGACGTCGGCTTCGACCCGCCGGCGCCCGAGCGCAGCCCCACCTCCGGCCTGCTGGCCGAGCCGGCGCTGGTCTCGATGGTCGCCGGCACCCGCCAGGCGGTGGCCGCCGTCCACCAGGCCGGCCGGTTCCCCCTGGTCGTCGGCGGTGACTGCCCGGTCATGCTGGGCGCGCTGGCCGCCACCCGCGACCGCCACGGCGGGGTCGGGCTGCTGATGCTGGACGGCCACGAGGACGCCTACCCGCCGCGGCGCTCCCCCACCGGCGAGGCCGCCGACTCCGAGCTGGCGCTGGCCCTCGGCCTGGCCGAGGGGCTGCCCGACGGGCTGGCCGCGCTGGTCCCCCTGCTCGCCCCCGGCCAGGTCGGGCTGCTCGGGCCGCGGGACGACGCCACCATCGCCCGCGAGGGTGTCGCCTCGCTGCGGGGCGTGGTCCCGCTGTGGTCGGACGTCGAGCTGGCCGTCCGGGGGGCGGCCGAGGTCGCCGCCCAGGCGGCCCGGGACGTGGCCGCGGCCGCCCCGGCGTGGTGGCTCCATGTCGACCTGGATGTGCTGGCCACCGCCGAGCTGGCCGCCGTCGACTACCCGCAGCCGGGCGGCCTGCGCTGGTGGCAGCTCCGCCAGATGACCGTGGCCGCGCTGGCCGTGCCCGGATGCGCCGGCTGGACGGTGGCGATCTACAACCCCGACCTCGACCCGGACGGCGGGCAGGCCGCCCGGATCGCCGAGTACGTGGCCGGGGCCGCGGCCAGGCTTGCCGAACCGCCAGATGCCTAGCAGCATGAGCCGGGCCGGTCCCGACCACCAGAACACCGGCCAAGCATCCGGGTTTGAGGTAATTGGCTGGCCGCCGGGAGCGGCGCGCAAGCTGCAACGCTGCACGGATGGCTCAGCGCGGTATGCGGCGCCGGATACTCGACCGCTGTTCTGAAGGAGGGTTGCCGTGGCCGACGAGCTGCTCGCCTACCGTGACCGGTTGCCGACCCTGGCGCGGGGCCCCTACTTCGCCGCCCACACGCTCGGGCCGATGCCGGACACGGTGCCGGACGCGCTGGCCCGGTTCGCGGCCGAGTGGGCCGGCCAGGGGGTGGTGGCCTGGTACGGGTGGCTGGACCAGATCCGGGCGACGGCCGGGCTGCTGGAGGGGCTGTTCGGGGCGCCGGCGGGGTCGGTGGCCCTCGGGCCCAACGTGTCGGTGCTGGCCGGGCAGGTGCTGTCGTGCTTCGACTGGTCGGGCGAGCGCGGCAGGCTGGTCACCACCGACCTCGAGTTCCCCACCTGCGACTACCTGTACCGGGCCCAGGAGGCGCTCGGGGCCAAGGTCGAGGTCGTGCCCTCCCGTGACCTGGCCGTGGACCTCGACCGGCTGCTGGCGGCGATCGACGACCAGACGGCCCTGGTCGCCGTCACCCACGTCGCCTTCCGGTCCTCGGCCCTGCTGGACGCGGCCGCCGTGGCCGCCCGCGCCCACGAGGTGGGGGCGCTGGTCATGCTCGACACCTACCAGTCGGCCGGGAC
>DASUPQ010000404.1 GCA_036280995.1 Actinomycetota bacterium
CTGATCCCCGGCGCGCCCGGTTCGAGGTCATGGAGGACGAGGCCCACCAGCCCTTCCAGGAGGTCCCGGACCAGTGGAACGCCCGCGTCGACGCCTTCTGGCGGGAAGTTGAGGCACGGGGCTGAAAGCTAACCGAGCACATAACTGCGCCACTTACGCTGCCCCGCGACCTGCGAGAACAAGGCTTAGCACGGCGCTCGGCCGCCGATCCATGGGTAAGGACGGGGGCCACTGGGTGGTTGTAACGCCGACACAGCAGCAGTCATTTACTACTCCAGGATATTGCGGCCCTGACGTTCGTCCGTGACCTGGGCGACCTGCGGCTAGCGCAATCAGGCGCTAGCAGTACTCCGTTAGGTTGGGTGGGCTGCTGGGTGCAGCCATGGGGTCGAGCGGGGCAGGGTGCGCTGGCAGAGGGGACACGTGCCGGCCCAACAGGCGACCAGGAATTGCAGCTCGCGCAATGCCTGGAAGGTGGTCAGGCCGACGCACGGGCTTTGGGTCCAGCCGCTCCAAGGTGACGAAGGCGTGCGCGACCGACACCAAGGTCACATGGTGGTGCCAGCCCAGCCAGGAGCGCCCCTCGAAATGGTCCAGCCCGAGCGCGTCCTTCAGCTCGCGATAGTCGTGTTCCACTCGCCAGCGCAGCTTGGCCAGACCCACCAGCTGCTCAAGGGGGGTGGTCTCGGGCAAGTTCGCGAGCCAGTACTTGACCGGCTCGGGCTCGCCCGCAGGCCACTCGGCCACCAGCCAGCGCACCGCCAGCTGGCCGCCTTGGGTGGCACGGCGCAGCTTGACCCCGGCCGGCCGCACCCGCAGGGCGGCAAACCGCGAGGCCAGCTGCTCGCCGTCGGCGCCTTCGCGCCAGGTGACCGTCGTGGCCGCCTGCGCGCTGGCGGCCAGCACCAGCTGCCGCAGCGACGAGCGGTGCTGGCGGTAGCGGGGCACCGGCCGCCGCCCGCGTCCCGCGTACGCCGCCAGCTCAGGCACGACATCCTCGGGATAGGCGCTGAGCGTGCCCGGGACCTGCACCACGTAGACCAACCCGCGCTGCTCCAGGCCGAGCCGGAACTCGCCGACCTCGCCGTAGGCGGCGTCGGCCAGCACCACCGGCGGGGCAAGGCCCCAGGCGACCAGCTCGTCGAGCAATGCCAGCGCCAGCTGCCACTTGGGCCGGTGGCGCTGGTCGGCGGGCACGTGGGCCTTGCGGCGCCGCTGGAGGTCAGCGTCCCACTCCTCGGGCAAGAACAGCTGCCAGTCCAGCGGGCAGCTGGCCTGGTCGGTGACCGCGTGCACGCTCACGCCGACCTGGCAGTTGGCCACCTTGCCCAGCGCCCCGCAGTACTGCGGTGCGACCCCTACCGAGTGGCGGCCGAACTTGGGGAAGCCGGTGTCATCGATCACCCACGCGGCCGGCCCGATGGCGGCGGTCATGCGCTCGGCGAGCCGGCGACGCACCGGCACCGGGTCCCAGGGGCTCTGGTTGACGAACTGCTGCAGCGCCTGCTCCAGCGCGTCGGCATCCGCGTCAGGGTCACCGCGGGCCAGCCGAGCGGCCATCGGCTGGACCGACTTGCGCCTGCCGTCCAACAGCAGCCCGCGCAGGTAGCTGTGGCCCCAGCGGCGCTGATCCTTGCGGGGGAAAGACTGGAACAGGTCCTCGGCGAAGGTGGTCAGGCGGGTGCGGATGCGGCGAAGTTGTGTGGGTGTCACGGTGTCCCACCAGCGCGGTGGCGCGCTCCTTTCGGCTGGGTCTATCGCTTCAAAGGGGTACACCTCAGAGCGGCATGCCCACAAGACCTAACGGAGTACTGCTAGAACACTGATGTCGATTGGTGGGTGGCGTTCGTGGTCGTAGGCGACCAGCGAGCGCTTGACCGGGGCGCCCAGCTGCCAGTTGAACCAGACCGCGGCGGCCAGGGCCAGCAGCCGCTGGGCGACCCGGACCCAGGCGCCCTGGATGGTGTG
The DNA here is from genome assembly GCA_036280995.1 of Actinomycetota bacterium. NCBI lineage: Bacteria > Bacillati > Actinomycetota > Actinomycetota bacterium. The sequence continues at coordinate 1,969 of DASUPQ010000404.1, forward strand.
GGCGCCGTGGCGCTCCAGGCTGAGCTGGTCTTTGAGGGTGTCGATGATCGCCTCGATCCACTGGCGAACCCCACC
>DASUPQ010000405.1 GCA_036280995.1 Actinomycetota bacterium
GGCTGACGACGTTGTCGAAGCGGGCGGCGATGCGGCCGTCGCGGCCGACGACGAACACCCAGGGGGCGGTGACGACCCCGCCAGATCGTCGCAGCCAGGCGGCGGCGGCGTCGTTGAGCTCCCGCTTGGGGAAGTCGCGCCACAGCTCGACGTGGATGAACGCTGCCCGGTCGCCGTGCTCGCCGGCCAGGTCGGCGACCATCTCGGTGAGGTCGCCGCTGAAGCGGCTCTGGCGAAAGGCCGGGCTGGAGAAGACCACCAGGGCGGGCCGGCCGGCCGCGACCGCCTCGGCCACGGTGGTGCGGTGCAGCTTGGGGTCGGGGATCTCTCCGGTGGTGGCGGCCCGCGAGTCGATCGCCGCCTGCGGCGCGCCGGCCGAGGACATGGTCAGGTTGCGGGTCTCGGGGGCCTGGTCGCCGACAGCCGGGAGCCGGTGGTCGGCCAGCACCTGGAACTGGGCGGTCGCCTTGGTGACACCGGAGTCCTTGAGGTCGACCACGGCGGCGACCTGCCACCAGCCGGCCCGGTCGAAGGCGACCGGGGCCGCGTACACGCCGCGGCCCTCGGCGGCCGACACGATCGTCGGCCGGCTGCCCGGGCCGTCCTCGGGGCTGCCCGGGGTGGGCAGGTTGCGGCCGTCGGCGAAGATCGTCGGCGGCCCGGCGGACTCCAGCGGCACCGGGTTGGTCTCGTCAGGAACCGCAGCTCCAGCCGGACCGTGCCGTAGGCGACGGGCCGCAGGTCGCGGGTGGCCAGGCGGACCATGAACCGGTCGGCGGGGCCGACGGCCAGGTCGAAGCTCTCGACGGTGCGACCAGCGGCACCGCGACGCCCTGGGTGTGGGGACCGGGTCGGCACCGCCCTCGCCGTTCCGGCCGCAGGCCGCGGCGAGCAGCGCGCAGGTGGCCACGACGGCGGTCCAGGCGGTCCGGCAGTGCATCGCTACCCTTCTGCTCGGCAGACGGCGGCAGGGGCGGTCGCCCCACCCGTGCCTTCCCGGCCCGGGCGCGCCTCACCGGCGCCGTCACGTAACCGCCGCGGGGCCGTAACGCCAACGCCACGGTCGTGACCGGTAATGGCTCGGGCCTGGCCGGGTTGCCTGAGCGCCATGACCGCGGTCACCGTGTTCGCCGTGGTGCTGCTGCTGGCCGTGCTGGTATCGGAGCTGGCCCGGCGCAGCGTGCTGTCGACCGCGGTGCTGTTCCTGGTCGCCGGGTTCCTGGCCAGTGACGGCATGCTCGGCCTGCTACCACTCGCCGCCGACGCCCCGGTGGTCCGGCAGTTCGCCGAGCTGGCCCTGTTCAGCGTGCTGTTCACCGACGGCATGCAGGTCGGCGTCCGTGACCTGGCGCGGGCCTGGCGCCTGCCGGCACGGGCGCTGCTGCTGGGCATGCCCTTGACCATGGCCGGGACGGCCTGTCGCCCACTACGTGGCCGGCCTGTCCTGGGCCCAGGCGTGGCTGGTCGGGGCCGTGCTCAGCCCCACCGACCCGGTGTTCGCGGCCGCCATCGTCGGCCGCAGCGACGTGCCCCGCCGGCTGCGGCACCTGCTGAACGTGGAGAGCGGCGTCAACGACGGCCTGGCCCTGCCGGCGGTGATCGTCCTGCTCGCGGTGGTCGGCGAACGCGAGGTCGAGACGCTCAAGCTGCTCGAGGAGCTGGCCCTCGGGGTCGCCCTGGGCATCGCCATCCCCTGGATGGCGATCAAGCTGGAGCGCCTGCGCTTCTTCCAGGCGGCCGCCCGCTACCAGCCGCTGTACGCCTTCGCCATCGGGCTGCTGGTGTTCGGGGCCGGCAGCCTGCTGCACGCCAGCCTGTTCCTGGCCGCGTTCGCCGCCGCGTCACCGTGGCCACGGTCGGGCCGGAGGTGCGGCGCGAGTTCCACCCTGGCCCACTCCTCGACCGACGTGCTCGTGGCCCGCTGGTTCCGCGAGGAGAAGGTGAGGTCACGACCCTCCGCGGCCGCAGAAGAGGACCGGCGGCCGGCGGGCTCGGAGCCGGACCGGACGCCGGCCAGCGACCGCTCCGACGGCGAGGGCTAGGGCCTGTCTGATGGCTCATGTTGGGAGCCACAGGAGCAGAGCGGCCAGGACCAGCCAGCTGTGGTAGCTGACGGCCAGCTTGTCGTAGCGGGTGGCGATGGCCCGGTGCTGTTTGAGCCGGGCGATGGCCCGCTCGACCACGTTGCGCTGCCGGTAGCGCACCGGATCGACCCTGGGTGGCCGGCCACCGCGTGGTCCGCGGCGGGCCCGGGCGGCTTGTTGGTCAGAGCGCTCGGGGATGGTGTGGGCGATCCGGCGCCGGCGCAACAACCGCCGGCAGGTGGTGTAGCTGTAGCCGCGGTCGGCGGTCAGGTGGGTAGGGCGCTTGCGGGGCCGACCCGACCCGCCCGGTCGCGGCACCCGGATGGCGTCCAGCAACGGCCCCAGCTGGGTGCGCTCATGGCGCTGACCGGCGGTGACCACCATGGCCAGCGGCCGACCACCGCCGTCGCAGGCCAAATGCAGCTTGGTCGTCAGGCCACCGCGGCTGCGCCCCAATGCCTGGTCGGCCTCGGCAGCCGACCCTAGGTAGTGGCCGGGTCCCCTTTTCGGGCGCCGGCGGCGTGCTGGTGGGCGCGCACGATGGTGGCGTCCACAACCACCTCCCAGTCGACCTCCCCAACCGCATCGGACTTGGTCTGGGTGTGGGCCAGGAGCCGTTGCCAGGTGCCGTCGGCCTGCCAGCGGCGGAACCGCTCATAACAGGTCTGCCAGGGCCCATAGCGTTCGGGCAGGTCCCGCCAGGGCACTCCGGTGGCCAGCTTCCACAGAATCCCGTTGAGGACCTGGCGGTGGTTGGCCCACTGACCGCCGGGGCGGCCGTTGGCTGGCAGCAAGGGAGCGATTTCGGCCCAGGCCTGATCGGTGAGCTCGTGGCGGCGGACCACGCGACCTCCCACATCGAGGAGCTGATGGCCGCCCGAACCAACAACACGAGCCGTCAGACAGGCCCTACCCCAAGGGGGTGGGAAAGTTGTCCCCCGGCGACCTGAGATCGGGTGGTTCACCGAACCGCATGCGTCCGCAGCGCGTGCACTCCCAGTACCGCTCGCTCGCGTTCCGCCTCGGCCGATAGCGGTGCAGGCCCAACCGGCACCGGATGTCGGTACGCATGGGAGCTACTGTCCTCCGGCGTTGATGGCACGGCAAGAGGCTCTTGTCGA
>DASUPQ010000406.1 GCA_036280995.1 Actinomycetota bacterium
GGTGGCAGGCTCCTTGGTGGTCGATGGAGCGGGCTCGGTCGTGCCTGGTGCTCCGGCGCCGCCCCTGGCCGTGGCCCGGGTCGCCTGATCCTCGCCCGAGGCCACCCCCGGGCTTCGGCTGGTGATGGCCGGGGCCGCCCGTTCCCGGGTCGGGTCGGGCTGGAAGGTCCCTGTCAGCCAGGCGGTCAGCATCCCGCCCACAAGCAGCAGGGCAGCCACGCCGGGCAGCCGCCGCCGCGCCCAATGGGGCACGGGTGGGGCCGGCGGAAGGATCGGGCGGGGTGACCGCTGGCCCGGTGCCGGTCCCGCCGGAGGCTCCGTAGCCGGCGCCTGGTCCTGCTCGACTGCTGGGACCTCCTCGGAACGCTGTGGGAGGCCAGCGCCCGCCGTGACGGAGGAGGAGGCCGACGTCCTCGGGGCCTCGGAGGTGGACGGAGGCGACGCGAGGAGGCGGCTGGGACCCGGTCTTCGGGTCGGGAGGATCTGGCTGGGTGGAGTTGAAGGTGTCACGACCAGGAGCCAGGCCAGCCAGGCCCGGACCTTCGGACCGGACGGGCGGGCCTGCGGGTCCTTGGCCAACAACGCGGCCAGCAGCGGGGCCAGCGGGCCGGCCCGGCGCATCGGCTGCGGCGCCTCGTTGACCACCGCGGCCAGGGCCGCCATCGAAGAGCCCTTGTCGAACGGCGGCTCGCCCTCGACCGCGAAGTACAGCGTCGCCCCCAGCGCCCAGAAGTCTGCCGGCGGCCCGGTCGCCTCACCCTTGGCCTGTTCGGGGGCCATGTAGGCGGGTGAGCCGATGACCAGTCCGGTCGTGGTCAGCCGCGGGTCGTCCGCTAGCGAGGCGACACCGAAGTCGGCCAGCTTGGCATTCCCTGAGGGGGGCACCAGCACGTTGGCGGGTTTGACGTCGCGATGGATGATGCCGGCGTGATGCGCCGCCTCCAGCGCGCCGGCGAGCTGGGCGCCGATCTCCGCCACTCGCTCGGGCGCGAGCGGACCCTCGACCCGGACCAGTTCGGCCAGGGTGGGTGCTTCCACCAGCTCCATAACGAGGAAGACGCTGCCCTGAGAGGTCACCGCGTCGTAGAGGGTCACCACCCCCGGGTGGTTGAGCCGGGCCGCTGCCCGCGCTTCCCGGGTCACCCGCGCTTGGGCCGCGGCCCGCTCCGCAGCCGACAGGCTCGCCGGGAACACCACCTCCTTGACCGCGACCTCGCGCCCCAGCACCACATCGTGGGCACGCCACACCACCCCCATCCCGCCTCGCCCCAGCGGGGTCTTGAGCGCATAGCGGTTGACGAGGACGCGATCCGCGGCGGTTCCAGCCATCTCGTCCCGCCTACCCACCGGGACAGGCAGGAACCCGGCAGTCACGCCGAATCCCTCACTCGCCGAGGGCATGGACGGCGCCTAGATCAGCACGACCCGGGCTGTGGCGGCGCCAGCCGGTGCGCGACCCGAGACCGCCGGCACCGCCAGCCTGCTGCGGGTCATCTCCCTGGCCCTCCACCGCTGACGCCGCGTCACCCAATAGCACCCTGGTCAGCCTGACTGCCTACACGGCCCTCCCGTTCGCCGGAGGCATCGCTCCTGTCCGGCCGGCTGCGCGCCAGTCGCCACGTTCCAGCCGTTCCTTCAGGTGCTGGTAGCTCTTGGGCGCTCCCCTCAACGCCAGCTGGCGGACGACGTCCGGCACCAGCTTGCCGATCCCCTTTCCCTGGAAGTCGAGCGTGAACGTGACCCGGGACCAGCTGCCCTCCTCCAGCGGCTCGACGGTGATGCTCGCGCTGGGCCTGAGCGGTCCATCGACACCGCGAGCGGCCCAGCTGCTGGGCGGATCGAGCGCTGTGATCTCCTGCGTGTAGCTGAATTCGACGCGGGCGACCCGGCGGATCGTGGTGAACCTCGAGCCCACGCCGGGCGGACGGCCTCCCTGGATGCGCACGCCCACGACGTCGTCCTGCCACTCGGCGAACCGCGAAGGATCAGTGGCATACCCGAAGACCTCCGCCGGCGGGCAGGCAATGTCGATGTGGGACACGATAGGCGGCATGGCGTCCCCTCCTTGTCACCTCGGCTCGTGTTGACCCGTCACTGTGATGACGGACCGCGACGAGGAAATGTGACCGATGGATGAGGGCGACTGGCTGGTCGAGCGCTTCCAGACCCACCGCGCCCGCCTGCGCGCGGTGGCCTACCGGATGCTCGGCTCGCTCAGCGAGGCCGACGACGCCGTCCAGGAAGCCTGGCTTCGCCTCAGCCGTGCCGGCACCGGCGGGGTGGACGACCTGGGCCGGTGGCTGACCACGGTGGTCGCGCGGGTGTGCCTGGACATGCTGCGCTCGCGCGCCGCCCGTCGGGAGGAGCCTCTGGGGGTGCATCTGCCCGACCCGATCATCGGCCCCGCCGACGCGCCCGACCCCGAGCAGGAGGCGCTGCTTGGCGATGCGGTCGGGCTGGCGCTGCTGGTGGTCCTTGAGGAGCTGGCACCGGCCGAGCGGCTGGCGTTGGTGTTGCACGACACCTTCGCGGTGCCCTTTGAGGAGATCGCCGCCATCCTCGGGCGTTCCCCGGCCGCCGCCCGCCAGCTGGCCAGCCGCGCCCGCCGCCGGGTCCGGGCCTCGACCGCCCTGCCCGATGCCGATCTCGCCCGCCAGCGCAGGGTGGTCGATGCCTTCCTTGCCGCAGCCCGCAACGGTGACCTGGATGCGCTCGTTGCCGTGCTGGACCCAGACGTTGTCGTCCGCGCCGACTGGGGCACGGTGCCCGCAGGCGCCTCCAGGACCCTCCGGGGGGCGCGGGCCGTGGCCAAGCAGGCCCTGGCCTTCTCACAACGTGCCCGGTCGGTGCGGCCCGCGCTGGTGAACGGCACCGCAGGCGTGGTCGCGGACACGGGCGGGCGACTGCTTGCGGTGATGGGGTTCACGGTCAGACGCGGGAAGATCGTGGAGATCGACATCCTCGCCGACCCCGCCCGCCTACGCCGGTTCGACCTACCAGTCCCGCACACCTGACGCCGGTCCGGCCATCAGCGGCGAAACCACTCCTGCAGTCTCGGGATCGCCTTGTCGAGATTGCGACCGTACACTCGGGCGAAGACAGGTCGAATGAGCGGCGCCAGGGGCCCATGGAGCTCGACCAACCATTCCAGCCGTGTCGCTGCCGGGCCCGACGACTCGAACCGATGGTCGTAGTAGATGCGGACCCCAGGCAGCCCGCCGACCCACTCCCAACGGGCTGGCGGCTCCCAGACCGACATGCGGAAGGTGTTGCGCCCCAGCCGCCTGATCTGCAAGGCACCGCTTGATGTGGGACCGAGCTCGCCCGGCGGCGATACCGTCACCGAGGTGATATGGGGCGCCCACTCCGGCCATCGCTCCACCTCGGCCAGCCGGTGCCACGCCTCCTCGAGCGGCGCATCGACCTCGAAGACCCGCTTGACGGTTACGCTGGTCATGCACTCGACTCCTCCCCTGGCAACCTTCGACCGTCGGGGGCGGGGCGTCACGTTCGAGGCACCAGCCGATCGACGACATCGCCGAAGGTAGCCCTGCACGGTATGCCTGGCCAGGCAGGCACATCCTCGAGCGTGAGGATGGGGTGGACTGCCTCGGCGACACTGCCGGAGACCCCTGGCCGACGCCACCATCGTCCGAAGCCGGCTGCAGGCCTGTAACGGCCTGGCCGGTGTCGGACCGGGACGCCAGAATGGCCGCCATGACTGGGCAGGCAAGGGGCCGGCGGAGCTGGCTGTTGTCGGGTGACTTCGGCCGATTCTGGCTGGGCCAGACCATCTCCAACCTCGGCAGCTCCTTCACCTTCTTCGCCCTGCCCCTGCTGGTGTTCAAGCTGACCGGCTCGCCCATCAACCTGGGCATCACCACCGCGGCCGAGTTCGTCCCCTATCTGCTGTTCGGCCTGGTCATCGGGGCCTGGGTGGACCGGGTGGACCGCAAGCGCCTGATGATCGCCACCGACCTGGCCCGGGCGGCGGTCATCGCCACCATCCCGCTGCTGGCCGCCGCCGATGCCCTGTCGGTCGGCTGGGTGTATGCCGTTGCCTTCGCCAGCGCCACCCTGAC
>DASUPQ010000407.1 GCA_036280995.1 Actinomycetota bacterium
AGGTGATGCCGCCGATGGTCACCAGGCCGTGGAAGAGGCTGCGCAAGGAGGTCCGCAAGGCCGGGGACGACCCGCCCGACGAGGTCCTCCACCAGATCCGCATCCGAGCCAAGCGGGCCCGTTACGCCGCCGAGGCGGTCGAGCCCGTGTTCGGCAAGCCGGCCGAGGACTTCGCCGACGCCATCGCCGACCTCCAGGACGTCCTCGGCGACCACCAGGACGCGGTCGTCGGCGAGGCCTGGCTCCGCGAGGCGGCCGCCTCCGCCCGGCGGCGCGACGTCGCCATCGTCGCCGGCCTCCTGATCGCCGCCGAACGGGCCAGCGCCGCCGGCACCCGCGACCGCTGGCGCGATGTCTGGAAGGCCGCCAGCCGCAAGTCCCTGCGTGCCTGGCTCTCGTGACCGACCGGCGCGAGCCCGACTACCGCTTCTCCCTGGCCAACGAGCGGACCCTGCTCGCCTGGGTGCGCACCGCCCTGGCCCTGGACGTCGCCGGGCTCGGGGTGGTGCGGTTCGCCCCCCCGCTCGGCGGCACCGGCGGCCGCGAGCTCGTCGGCGGCGTCCTGGTCCTGCTGGGCGCCGTTACCGCCTGGAGCGGCTACCGCCGCTTCCTCGCCACCGACCGGGCCATCCGCGCCGGCGACGCCCTCCCGGCCCACGCCGCCCCCCGCGTCCTCGCCGCCGCCCTGGCCGTGATCTCCGTGGTCGTGCTCGCCCTGCTGGTCGGCGAGCAGCTCAGGTAGCGGGCGGCCCCGCCACCGGCAGGGTGACGGTGAAGGTGGCGCCCCGGCCCAGCTCGGAGTCGACCCGGACGTCGCCGCCGTGGGCCTCGGCCACGTGGCGGACGATGGCCAGGCCGAGGCCGGTGCCGCCGGTCTGGCGGGCCCGGGCCTTGTCGACCCGGTAGAAGCGCTCGAACACCCGCGAGCGCTCGCCGGCCGGGATCCCCTCGCCGCTGTCCGCCACCTGGAGCACGGCCCTGCTCTCGACGGTGTCCAGGCGCACGCGGACGCTCCCCCTGGCCGGGGTGTGGCGCAGGGCGTTGTCGAGCAGGTTGGACAGCAGCAGGCCCAGCTGGGCCCGGTCGCCGCGGACCGACACGTCCGGCCTCAGCTCGGTCCGGAGCTTGACCCGCCGCTCCTCGGCCAGGTCGGCGTAGTCCCCGGCGACCTCCTTGGCCAGCCCGACCAGGTCGACCGGCTCGACGTCGAGGGTCCCGCGCTCCACCCGCGAGAGGTCGAGCAGGTCCCGGACCAGGACCTCCAGCCGCTCGGCCTCCCGGCCGACCCGCTCGGCGAAGCGCCGCCCGGCGTCGGGGTCGTCGGGCAGGGCGGTCAGCAGCGTCTCGGCCAGGGCCCGGACGGCGGCCACCGGCGTCTTCAGCTCGTGGGAGGCGTTGGCCACGAAGTCGCGGCGCAGCACCTCCAGGCGGCGGCGCTGGGTGATGTCGGTCATCGTGACCACGATCCGCCCGGTGGGGCCGCGGTCGGCCAGCGGGAAGGCTCGCATGGCCAAGGTGCGCGGCTCGGGGAACACCAGGGTGAGACTGCCCACCACCGGCGCCCTGGCCTCGAACGCCTGCTCGGCCAGGTCGTTCACCTGGGGCACGCCCAGGACCCGCTTGGCCGGGAGCCCGGGCCGGAGGTCGTCGGGCAGCCCGAACCAGGACCGGGCCACCGGGTTGGCCACCAGCAGCCGGCCGGCGCCGTCCAGCAGCAGCACGCCGTCGTCGAGGGCATCCAGGATCTGACCGGCCCGGTCGCGCTCCTCGGTCAGCTCGTCCAGCCGGTCGCGCAGCCGGGTGGTGATCGCGCTCAGCTCGTTGGTCAGCCCGGCCAGGTCGTCGCGCTCGGTCCAGCGCCAGCTCGGGAGGGTCGTGTCGGCCAGGCGGTGGACGTTGCGGCGCAGGGCCGCGAGCCGCCTGCCCATCGGCCAGACGGTGAAGGACACGGGCTAGCCGTCCTCGACCCCGGCCCGTACCGCCTTGGACGGGACGAGCTCCTTGACCTCGCCGGTGACGATGAACGCCACCTGCTCGCCGATGTCGACCGAGTGGTCGCCGAGCCGCTCCAGGTAGCGGGCGACCAGGACCATCCGGCTCGCCCACTCCAGCGTCCGGTCGTCGGACGCGGCCCGTTCGATCTGCCGGAAGACCTCGCCGTTGAGCCGGTCGAGGGGCTGGTCGAGGATGGGCAGGCGCTCGGCCAGCTCCAGGTCGCGCCGGGCGAAGCAGGTCATGGCCGCGGCCACCATCCGCTGGGCGTGGCCGCCCATCTCGACCAGGGTCGCCTGGATCTCCGGGACCGGCGGGTAGTCCTTGGTGATGCGGACGAACTTGGCCATGTTCACGCACAGGTCGCCCATCCGCTCGATATGCGAGTTGATGTGCAGGACCCCGGCCACCAGCCGGAGGTCCTTGGCCACGGGCGCCTGCAGGGCCAGCGTGCGCAGGATCTCCTGCTCGACCTCGACATAGGACCGGTCGATCTGGTCGTCGCGGACGATGACCTCGTCGGCCAGGGTGGTGTCGAAGGAGGACAGCGCCTCGAGTGTCCGGTCGAGCTGGCTCTGCACCAGCTGGCCCATCTGGAGCAGCTTCGCCTCGAGCCCCTCGAGGCGCTGTTCGAAGGTCGTGCGCACCGGAACCCCCTTTGCCGAGGCGATCGTACCCGCAGGCAGGTGGACGGGAGGCGAACGGACCATGAAGGTTTGCCGTCGGTCGTTGCCCGGCCGCGGCCGCGGTGGAATGTTGGACCCATGCCGAAGGTGATGGTCGTCGACGACGAGGAGTCGCTGCTCGAGGCGATCCGCTACGCGCTGTCCCGCGAGGGCTTCGACGTGGTCACGGCCACCGACGGCGGCGACGCCATGCGCGACTTCGAGGCCGAGCGGCCCGACCTGGTCGTGCTCGACCTGATGCTCCCGACCCTCAACGGCTGGGACGTGTGCCGCCGCATCCGGGCCACCAGCCAGGTGCCGATCCTGATGCTCACCGCCCGCGACGCCGAGGTCGACCGGGTGGTCGGGCTGGAGATGGGGGCCGACGACTACGTCACCAAGCCGGTCTCGCTGCGGGAGCTGGTGGCCAGGGTCCGCGCCCTGCTGCGGCGGGCGGGCACGGCCGGCGACGGGCCGCGCCCGGAGACGGCCGTGCTGGAGGCCGCCGGCATCCGCCTCGACCAGGAGCGCCACGAGGTCAGCGTGCGCGGGGCCCCGGTCAACCTGCCCCTGAAGGAGTTCGAGCTGCTCGAGATCCTGATGGAGAACCGCAACCGGGTGCTGACCCGCCAGACCCTGATCGACCGGGTCTGGGGCTACGACTACGTCGGCGACACCAAGACCCTGGACGTGCACGTGAAGCGGCTGCGGGCCCGGGTCGAGGAGGACCGCCACGACCCCCGGCTGATCGTGACCGTCCGCGGCGTCGGCTACCGCTTCGACGGCTAGCCCGACCGGCGAATCTGCCGGTCGGTGTTCATCAGTCGTCGGCCACGGCCGACTCCACGTTTCTTGTCCCGTTCACCTGGCGTTCACCTTCCGTCGCCTGGCGCGTCAACGGCCGCCCGTACCGTCGCTCCGGTTACCACGGATTCGGGAGGCATGAACGCATGACGCGACGGACCCGCCGAGGCTGGCTGCCCGGCCTGATGCTGGCCATCACCCTGGTCGCCACCGCCTGTGGCGGGGACGACGACGCCGCTGGCACCGGGACGGGGGGGACGAGCCTCTCCGGCAGCATCGTGATCGACGGCTCCTCGACCGTTGCCCCGGTCACCGAGGCCATCGCCGAGGAGTTCAACAAGGAGCAGTCGGGCGTGAAGGTCACCGTCGGCACCTCCGGGACCGGCGGCGGCTTCACCAAGTTCTGCGCCGGCGAGACCGACGTCCAGGACGCCTCCCGGGCCATCGACGCCGAGGAGAAGGCCGCCTGCCAGGCCAAGGGCGTCACCTACCAGGAGTTCCGGGTCGGTCTCGACGGCCTGGCCGTGGTCACCTCGGCCCAGAACCAGTTCCTCGACACCCTGAGCTTCGAGCAGCTGGCCAAGATCTTCGAGGACGGTGGGGCCAGGACCTGGAACCAGGTCGACCCCGGCTTCCCCAACGAGGAGATCGCCATCTTCGGCCCCGACGCCGAGTCCGGCACCTACGACTTCTTCAACGAGGAGATCCTGGGCGACCCCGAGGAGGGCGGCAAGAAGCCCCGCAACGACTACACCGCCTCCTCCGACGACAACACGCTCGTCCAGGGCATCGAGGGCGAGGCCAACTCCTGGGGCTACTTCGGCTTCGCCTACTACCAGAACAACAAGGAAGGCCTGAAGATCATCAAGGTCGCCGAGGAGGGCACCTCCGGGATCGAGCCCACGGCCGAGACGATCGAGTCGGGCGACTACCCGCTGTCGCGTCCCCTGTACATCTACGTCAAGGACGACTCGCTCAGGAAGCCTGAGGTCGGCCAGTTCGTGAAGTTCTACCTGGAGCAGACGCCCCAGCTCATCGCCGACGTCGGGTATGTGGCCGCGCCCCAGGAGGATTACACCCAGGGCCTGGTCAGGCTCCAGCCCTTCCTGGCCGGCTGATGGCGGGCATCACCCGCCGCAGGTCCCGCACCGGGGAGCGGATGATCGTCAACGTCCTGTTCCTCTGCGCGGTCCTGTCGGTCGCGGTCACCGTCGGCATCGTCGCCGTGCTGCTGGTGGACACGATCAGCTTCTTCAGCGAGTCCAGCCTGGTCGGGTTCCTCACCGGGACGGTGTGGGCGCCCGGCCAGGGAGACGGCGAGAACGGCCTCTACGGCATGCTGTCGCTGCTGAGCGGGACGCTGCTGATCGGCTTCGGGTCGATCGCGGTCGGCCTGCCCCTCGGCGTGCTGACCGCGATCTACCTGTCCGAGTACGCCAGCTCCCGGGTCCGGGGGGTGCTCAAGCCGACGCTGGAGATCCTGGCCGGCATCCCCACCGTGATCGTCGGCTTCTTCGCCCTCCAGTTCATCACCCCTAACCTGCTCCGGCCGATCTTCGGCGACGACCGCGTGTTCATCTTCAACGCCGCCGCCGGCTCCATCGCGGTCGGGCTGATGATCCTGCCGATCATCGCCTCGATCAGCGAGGACGCCATGCGGGCGGTGCCGTGGTCGCTGCGCGAGGCCGCCTACGGCCTGGGGGCGACCAGGCGCCAGGTGAGCCTCCGGGTGGTGGTGCCGGCCGCCCTGTCCGGCATCTCCGCCTCGGTGATCCTGGCCTTCTCCCGGGCGGTCGGCGAGACCATGGCCGTCACCATCGCCGCCGGCAACAGCCCCAGGATGACCTGGAACTACTTCGAGTCGATCCAGACCCTCACCGCCTCCATCGCCCAGACCGTGCGGGGCGAGGTCGCGGCCGGGACGGTGCGCTACGACGCGCTCTTCGCCCTCGGCATGACCCTGTTCCTGATGACCCTGGTGATGAACCTGATCTCGGCCCGCATCGTGCGCCGCTTCCGGCAGGTGTACTCGTGAGCGCCTCCGTCGAGGTCCTGGCGCCGTCGAAGCTGCGCCGGGGGGCGACCCGGACCGGGCTGCAGATCCTGCTGGACGTGGCCTTCTCGGCGCTCCTGTTCATGGGCACGGTCGCCGGGGTGATCGCCCTCGCCACCCTCATCTGGACCATCTTCGACAGCGGCTGGGAACGGCTCGTCGCCGACCCGGCCGGCTTCCTGACCAGCTACGTGTCGCGCCTGCCGGCCAGGGCCGGGGTCAAGGCGGCGCTGGCCGGCTCCGCCTACCTGATGGCGCTGACCGCCCTGTTCTGCTTCCCGATCGGGGTCGGGGCGGCCATCTACCTGGAGGAGTTCGCCCCCCGGAACCGGCTCACCAACTTCGTCGAGGCCAATATCGCCAACCTGGCCGGGGTGCCCTCGGTGGTCTACGGCCTGCTCGGCCTCGGCCTCTTCGCCCGCTTCCTGCGCATGGGGCCGAGCCTGCTGGCGGGCGCCCTCACCCTGGCCGTGATGAGCCTGCCGGTGATCATCGTGGCCGCCCGCGAGGCCATCCGGGCCGTGCCCGACGGCATCCGGCTCGGCGCCTTCGCTCTCGGCGCCACCCGGTGGCAGACGGTTCGGCGCCAGGTCCTCCCCGCGGCCATGCCGGGCACCCTCACCGGCACCATCCTCGCCTTGTCGAGGGCGATCGGCGAGACGGCGCCGCTGCTGGTCATCGGCCTCCCGATCGTCATCTTCACCCTCCCCGACGACCTCCGCGACCCCGTCTCCGTCCTGCCCCTGCTCATCTTCGACTGGACCAGCCGGCCCCAGCCGGCGTTCGCGGCCGCGGCCGCGGCGGCCAGCATCATCCTGCTCGCCCTGCTGCTGGCCATGAACGCCGTCGCCATCTTCCTCCGCAACCGCTACTCGATCCGGTGGTGACCCGATGACGCAAGGACAGATCCAGGTTCGGCTGCCCGGCCGGGAGGACCCCCCCGAGCTGACCGAGACGGTCTTCCGGCTCGGCGACGTCCACGTCCGCTACGGCAGCTTCCTGGCCCTGCGGGGCGTGAACCTCGAGATCAGGAAGAACGAGATCACCGCCTTCATCGGCCCGTCCGGCTGCGGCAAGAGCACCCTGATCCGCTGCCTCAACCGGATGAACGACCTGATCCCGGGGGCCAGGGTCGAGGGCACGATCGAGTACCACGGCCAGGACCTGTACGGCGACGGCGTCGACCCGGTCGAGGTGCGGCGGCGCATCGGCATGGTGTTCCAGAAGCCCAACCCGTTCCCCAAGTCGATCTACGAGAACGTCGCCTTCGGGCCAAGGGTCATCGGCATGCAGCCCGGCAGCATGGACGAGCTGGTCGAGCGGTCCCTGCGCGCGGCCGCCCTCTGGGACGAGGTCAAGGACAAGCTCAAGCAGAACGCGCTGGCGATGTCCGGCGGCCAGCAGCAGCGGCTCTGCATCGCCCGGGCGATCGCCGTGGCGCCGGACGTGATCCTGATGGACGAGCCCTGCTCGTCCCTCGACCCGATGTCCACCGGTCGCATCGAGGACCTGATGGAGGAGCTCAAGCGGGACTACACGATCGTGATCGTGACCCACAACATGCAGCAGGCGGCCCGGGTGTCGGACCGCACGGCGTTCTTCACCGCCGAGGCGGCACCGGGCACCGGCGACCGCACCGGCCTGCTCGTCGAGTTCGGGCAGACGGACTCGATCTTCACCCAGCCGGCCGACCGCCGGACAGAGGCGTACGTCACTGGTCGGTTTGGCTAGACGGCCCTAGCCTTCGCTACGGCGGCGCTGCTACGGTTCGCGTGCTTCCCCATATCGACGGAGGGCACGTGAAACTGCGGATCTTTCCACGCGAGGAGTCGTATTTCGATCTCTTCGACGAGGTCGCGGCCAACATCGCCGACGGCGCGCGGTACCTGCTGGATATGGTGGAGGACTTCGTCGACCCGGAGATGAAGGCCAAGCGCCTGGTCGAGGTCGAGCACGAGGGCGACCGGCTCACCTACGCCATCTACTCCCGGCTCAACACCACCTTCATCACCCCGTTCGACCGCGAGGACATCCACGCCCTCGCCGGCCACCTGGACGACGTGCTCGACGCCATGGAGGCGGCGGCCGACATGCTCGTCCTCCACAAGGTGATGGAGCCGCTGGATGCGGTGGTCGAGCAGTGCCGGCTGATCGACCGGGCGGCCCGGGCGACCGCCGACGGCCTCCGCAACCTCCGCGGGCTCAAGCTGGAGCCGCTGCGCTCCTACCTCATCCACATCAACGAGCTGGAGAACGAGGGCGACCGGCTCTACCGTCGGGCCCGGGCCGACCTCTACAACTTCGACGCCGAGCACCCGGCCCGCTACCTGCTCGTGTGGAAGGACATCGTCGAGCAGCTGGAGGAGGCCCTCGACGCCTTCGAGCACGTGGCGCACACGGTCGAGACCGTGATCATCAAGCATGCCTGACCTGGCCCTGCTCAGCGTCATCGCCATCGTCGCGCTGGCGCTGGTGTTCGACTTCACCAACGGCTTCCACGACGCCGCCAACTCGATCGCCACCGTCGTCTCGACCAGGGTTCTGACCCCGCGGATGGCGGTCATCTGGGCGGCGCTGTTCAACTTCGTCGCCTTTCTGGTCTTCCAGACCGCGGTCGCCAACACCGTCGGCAAGACCGTCGACCCGGACGTGGTCAGCGAGGCGGTGATCTTCGCCGGGCTGATCGGGGCCGTGGCCTGGAACTTCCTCACCTGGTGGCTGGGCCTGCCGACCTCCTCGTCGCACGCCCTGATCGGCGGCTTCGCCGGGGCCGGGATCGCCAAGGGCGGCTTCGGCGTCCTGGACGCCAGCAGCCTGGAGAAGACCATCCTCTTCATCCCGCTGTCGCCGCTGTTCGGGATGGCCCTGGGCTTCGTGCTGATGCTGGCCAGCATGTGGATCTTCCGGCGGAGCACCCCGGCGAAGGTCGACGGGCTGTTCCGGCGCCTGCAGCTCGTCTCGGCCGCCGCCTTCAGCCTGGGCCACGGCGGCAACGACGCCCAGAAGACCATGGGCATCATCGCCGCCCTGCTGGTCGGCGCCGGTTACCTCCAGCTCGAGAGCGACGGCGACCTCCCGGTGCCCCTCTGGATCGTGCTCTCCGCCCACGCCGCCATCGCCCTTGGCACCCTGGCCGGCGGCTGGCGGATCGTCAAGACGCTCGGCCAGCGGATCACCGCCCTCAAGCCGGTCGGCGGCTTCTCGGCCGAGACGGCCGCCGCCTGCGCCCTCTACCTGGCCACCTTCCTCGGCATCCCCGTCTCCACCACCCATACCATCACCGGCGCCATCGTCGGCGTCGGCGCGACCCGCCGCCTGTCGGCGGTCCGCTGGGGCGTGGCCGGCCGCATCGTCTGGGCCTGGGTCCTGACCATCCCGGCCGCCGCCCTGATCGCCGCCGTCACCTACGCCATCACGGTCTCCCCGTTCGCGGTCGCCGCCCTCATCCTCGCCGCGATCGCGGTGATCGTCGCCCTGGTCGTCGCCGCCCGCCGCACCACCCGGCGCGCTCCCGAACCCGCCCCGGCGCCCGCCGGGCAGGACGAAGCCTCTCGGGACCGCGCCGAGACCCCCGGTGGGGGAGCGTAGCCGACCCGGGAACGGGGCGCCCGCGGCTGTCCACAACCCCTCCCGAGGCTCTGCCCGGCCCTCGCGCGAGGTATGGTTGGAGCCATGCTGAAGGCGACGTTGCTGAAGGCGGCGGGATCGTCGTTCCTGCGGCGGCAGGTGACCGCGAACCCGATCGCCCGCCGGGTCGCGGACCGGTTCATCGCCGGTGACACCCTCGGCGAGGCCGAGCACGCCATCCGCACCCTCAACGCCGGCGGCATGTCCGTTGCCCTCGACTACCTGGGCGAGAACACCGAGTCCGAGGCCCAGGCCCGCGAGTCCACCGCCTCCTACCTGGCCGCCATCGACCGCATCCAGGACCGCGGCATGGACGCCAACATCTCCGTCAAGCTGACCGCTCTGGGCCTGGACATCCGCCAGGAGCTGGCCCTCGAGGAGGCCTCCAAGGTGGCCGCCCGCGGCAAGGAGGTCGGCGCCATGGTCGGCGTCGACATGGAGGCCGCCATCTACGCCGGCCGCACCCTCGACATCGTCGAGGCCCTCAAGCGCGACTACGACAACGTCGGCGTCTGCGTCCAGTCCTACCTGTACCGCAGCCGCGACGACCTCGAACGCCTCAACCGCCTCGGCATCCCCGTCCGCCTCGTCAAGGGCGCCTACCAGGAGTCGCCCGAGGTCGCCTACCCCGAGAAGGCCAGCGTCGACCACGCCTACGCCCGCATGCTCGACGACCTCCTCGCCCGCAACCCCTTCCCGATGGTCGCCACCCACGACCCGGCCATGGTCCGCCTCACCAAGACCCTGGTCGCCCGCCACCGCCGCGACCGCGACACCTTCGAGTTCCAGATGCTCTACGGCGTCCGCCGCGACCTCCAGGCCCAGGTCGTCGCCGAAGGCTACCGCCTCCGGGTCTACCTCCCCTACGGCACCCAGTGGTACCCCTACTTCATGCGCCGCCTCGCCGAACGTCCCGCCAACCTCTACTTCTTCCTCTCCAACCTGGTGAAGCGCTGAGCGACGGACTTCCCTCCCGCCGCCTCGGCGTGGACTCGGTCGGTCCGCTGCAACGCGGTGACGGCCCGCCTGCCGGAGACGCCACGAGGGATCCCGTCGGTCACGCAGGGATCGACACATCGATCGAGGTGACCAGCGGAAGGGCTTCCGGTGGCCCTTCCTCCTCCAGGTAGACCTCCACGATGGTGTGTGCGGCTGTCGACGCAGAACCACCCGGGCGCATCTATGCTGGCCGGGGTGTTGTCGGTGAAGAGAGGGTGGCGGATGCGGCACGGGTTGACCGGGGCTGCCGCCGCTCTTGGGCTTGCTGGGGTGCTGCTGCTCGCCGGGTGCGATTCGGGGGATGCGGGGCGGTATGCGGCGGAGCCGGTGCGGGCGGCCGAGGTGGTGGAGCGGGTCAGCGCCCCCGGGGTGGTGCAGGCGGCGGGGCAGGCGGACCTGAAGGCGCCGGCGGCGGCGCGGGTCGAGCGGCTGGTGGTCAAGGACGGGCAGGAGGTCGCGGAGGGGGACCTGGTCGCCGAGCTGTCGTCGGAGCAGGTGGACGACCAGGTACGGCAGGCCCAGGCGGCGGTGGACGCGGCCTCGTCGCTCGGGGGGGCGGCGCCGGGACTGCCGACGGGGGCGGCGCTGTCGGCCTTCCAGCAGGTCCAGTCGCAGGTGACGGCGACCAGTGCGGCGGTGATCGAGGCCATGCGGGCGGCCCTGCCGCTGGTGCCGAGGGCGCAGCGGGCCCGGCTCCAGGCCCGCATCGACCGGGCCCAGGTGCGGGTGGCCGAGCTGCAGCGCCAGGCCGCCCAGGCGGCCGACGCCGCCGCGGCCGCGGCCGACGCCCAGGCGGCCACGCTGCAGCAGTCCATCCAGGCGGCCACCGCCGCCCAGCGCGGGCAGGCCGAGCTGGCCCTGGAGCTGGCCCGCGACCAGCAGGAGCGCCTCACCCTGCGGTCCCCGCTGGACGGCACCGTCCAGCTCGGCCGCTCCGGGAGCGGGGCCACGACCATCCCCGAGGTCGAGGGGCTTCCGGAGGGCGCCTCCGAGGCCCTCCAGGGACTCTCCGGCGGCGGCGCCCAGGCCGCCCAGACCGGGCCGCCGCTGCGGGTCGGGTCCGAGGTCGCGGCCGGGCAGACCGTGGCCACCGTGTTCGACGTCAGCAGCCTCCTGGTCCTGGCCGAGGTCGACGAGACCGACATCGCGCTGGTCAAGCCGGGGCAGAAGGCCCAGGTCGAGCTGGACGCGTTCCCGCAGACGTCGTTCGCGGCCAAGGTGCGCCGGGTCGCGGTCGCCCCGGCCTCCGGCCAGTCGGCCGCCGGCGGGGTCACCTACCAGGTCGACCTGGCCCTCGGCGAGGCCGAGACGGGCGCCGGGTCGGCCCCGGCCGACGAGCCGGTGCCCCGGGTCGGGATGACGGCCACCGCCGCCATCGAGGTGCGCCGGACCACCGACGAGCTCTCGGTGCCCGGGTCGGCCCTGGTCGGCCGGTCGGGCGGGCAGGCCGTGTTCGTGGTCGAGAACGGCAAGGTGCGCCTGCGGCCGGTGCAGGTGGCCGCCGACGGCGAGGACCGGGTGGCGGTCGCCTCGGGCCTGCGCGAGGGCGAGCGGGTGGTGTCCCGCGGTGCCGAGCGCCTGCGCGACGGCCAGGACTGGCCGGGGGACTAATGGACGCGCCTCCGGTGGTGGGGGGGTCCGGGGGGCTCAAGCCGAGCCCCCCGGTGGTCGAAGCCCTCGAGGTGACCAAGGTGTACCGCCTGGACGGGGTCGAGGTGCGGGCCCTGGACGGGGTCGACCTGGTGGTGGAACGGGGCGACTCGGTGGCCATCATGGGCCCGAGCGGGTCGGGCAAGTCGACCCTGCTGGGGCTGCTCGGCGGGCTGGACCGGCCGACCTCGGGGACGCTCCGGTTCGACGGGCGCGACGTCACCGGGCTGTCCGAGGACGAGCTGGCCGCGGTCCGCAACCAGGTCGTTGGCTTCGTGTTCCAGAACTTCCAGCTGCTGGCCCGGACCCCGGCGGTGGCCAACGTCGGCCTGCCCCTGGTCTACCGCGGGCTGGGCCGGGGCGAGCGCCGCCGGCTGGCCGTCGACGCCCTCCGGTCGGTCGGGCTGGGGCACCGGCTGCAGCACCGGCCCTCGCAGCTGTCCGGGGGCGAGCAGCAGCGGGTGGCCATCGCCCGGGCCCTGGTCACCGAGCCGGCGATGCTGCTGGCCGACGAGCCCACCGGCAACCTCGACTCGCGCTCGGGCGATGAGGTGCTGGCGCTGCTGGCCCGCCTCCACGCCGACCGCGGGGTGGCCGTGGTCGTGGTCACCCACGACCCGGGGGTGGCGTCCCGGTTCCGCCGCCGGGTCACCCTGCGCGACGGCCGCCTGGCCGCGGAGACGGAGCCGGCCCGGTGAGCCGGAGGGGTCCGGGGAACCCCAAGGGGGTGCCCCGGTGAGACTGGGCGAGGCGATCCGGGTCGCCTGGGAGGCGCTGCGGGCCAACAAGCTCCGCTCCGGCCTGACCATGCTCGGGGTGGTCATCGGCGTGGCCAGCGTGGTCGTGTTGGTGTCGATCGGCAGCGGGGCCCGCGACGAGGTGACCTCGGGGGTCGAGTCGCTCGGCTCCAACATCCTGTTCGTGGCCCCCGGCAACCTGTCGTTCGGCTCGGCCCCGAGCGTGTCCCGGCTGGGGCTGGAGGACGTGCGCCGGATCGGCGACGCCATCGGCGACCCGCGCCGGGTCGCGGCCACCGTCGCCTCGGGCGAGATCGCCCGGGTCGGGACCCGGCGGGCCACCGTCAACGTCCAGGGGACGACCGAGACCATCCCGCTGGTGTTCGACCGCAGCCTGTCCCGGGGCGCCTTCTTCAGCGCCGCCGACGTCGAGACCCGCCGCCGGGTGGCCGTGCTCGGCGCCGACCCGGCCGACAGCCTGTTCCCCGACCGCGACCCGGTCGGCAAGTCGATCACCGTCGGCGGGGTCCGCTTCCGGGTCATCGGCGTGATGAGCCGGGTCGGGACCGCCTTCGGGGTGGCCCGCGACGCCGAGCTGTTCGTGCCCGTCACCGCCGCCCAGCGCCTGTTCGGGGTCAGCCGGGTGGACGGGATCGCGGTCAAGGCGCCCGGCACCGAGCAGATCGACGAGGAGCAGGCGATCATCCGCGAGGTCGTGACCAGGGCCCATCCCGAGCAGGAGTACCAGGTCCTCACCCAGGAGGACATCCTCGGGGTGGTCGGGCGCATCCTCGGCATCCTGACCCTGGTGCTGGCCTCGATCGCCGGGATCTCGCTGGTCGT
>DASUPQ010000408.1 GCA_036280995.1 Actinomycetota bacterium
GCCACGGCTCGCGGCGCTGGCGGAGGCGCCGCTGATCGGGGACACCGGGTATGCCGCGGACGCGCCGCTCACCGCATACCACCCGCACGGCGCCCCGGGCGGCGGCGCCGTGATCGACGCGGACGTGCTCTGGTCCTGCACCACCTGCGGGGCCTGCGTCGAGCAGTGCCCGGTCGACATCGAGCACGTCGACACCATCATGGAGCTGCGCCGCTACGAGGTCCTGATGGAGTCCCGCTTCCCCGCCGAGGCCGGCACCATGCTGCGCAACGTCGAGAACTCCGGCGACCCCTGGGGGCTGGGGGCCGGCCAGCGCCTGGCCTGGACCGAGGGGCTCGGGTTCGAGGTCCCGGTGGTCACCGACCGGATCCCCGACGACGTCGAGTACCTCTACTGGGTCGGCTGCGCGGCCGCGCTCGAGGACCGGGCCCGCAAGACGGCCAGGGCCATCGCCGGCCTGCTGCACCGGGCCGGGGTGCGCTTCGCCGTGCTCGGCCCGCGCGAGTCCTGCTCCGGCGACCCGGCCCGGCGGCTCGGCAACGAGTACCTCTATCAGCTCCAGGCCCAGCAGAACATCGAGACCCTCAACGAGGTGGGGGCCCGCAAGGTGGTCGCCTCCTGCCCCCACTGCTTCAACACCCTGGCCCGCGAGTACCCCCACCTGGGCGGCAACTACGAGGTCATCCACCACACCCAGCTGCTGCGGCGGCTGGTCGACGAGGGCCGCCTTCGCCCCGACGGGCCGGTCGAGACCACCGTCACCTACCACGACCCCTGCTACCTGGGCCGCCACAACGACGTCTACGACGCCCCGCGGGCCGTGCTGGACGCCGTGCCCGGGGTCCGGTCGGTGGAGATGCACCGCTGCCGCGAGCGGGGCTTCTGCTGCGGCGCCGGCGGGGCCCGCATGTGGATGGAGGAGCGGATCGGCAAGCGGGTCAACCTGGAGCGCACCGAGGAAGCCCTGGCCACCGGGGCCGACGTCGTCGGCACGGCCTGCCCCTACTGCATGGTCATGCTCGACGACGCCATCAAGCAGCGCCAGGCCGAGGGCGCCGCCGAGGGGGTCCGGGTCCTCGACGTCGCCCAGGTGCTGGAGGAGTCGGTCCAGGTCCGGGAGCGCCCGGCCGCCGATCGCCCCCTGGACGCTCCCTAGGTGCTTTCGCCGGTGTCCCTGGGCTGGACCACCGGGTCGCGCCACAGGTAGACGCCCTCGACCACCTGCGGCTCGCGTCCCAGCAGGTCGGTCAGGAAGGCCACCATCGCCGCCTGGTTGGGCATCGGGCCCACGATCACGCTCCCGACCCGCCAGCGGACCAGGTCGCGGGCCAGGGCCCGCCGCCTCGGCCCGGTGAGGCGCGGCGGCGGGCGGCCGCCGAAGATCTGGGCGAAGGTGATCGAGGCCGGGCTCGGGATGGCGTCGAAGCGTGGCTGGTCGCTGTCGCGCCGGGGGCCGATGAAGTAGCCGCCGGGCATCCGGTACCAGAGGCCGGCCTCGGCCTGCCAGGTCATGGCCAGGGCGGTCCGCCGGTACGGCCAGGGCAGCACCAGGGCCACGCTGTCGCGGGGCAGCTCGCGCACGCCCGGGCCGGTGAAGAACGCCGGGGTGGTCACCTCCTCGGCCGGGACCGTCGCCGACGGCCACAGCGGCAGCAGCACGACCACGGCCACCACCACCGCGGCCGGCCGCTGCCAGCCGCCCCCGCGCCACACGGCCTGGAGGAACACGGCCAGCAGG
Organism: Actinomycetota bacterium; assembly: GCA_036280995.1. Lineage (NCBI taxonomy): Bacteria > Bacillati > Actinomycetota > Actinomycetota bacterium. The sequence continues at coordinate 1,739 of DASUPQ010000408.1, forward strand.
AGCCCGGCGAACAGGGCGGTGAGCTGGGCCAGCCGGGCCGGGATGAGGCTGGGGAGCAGCGGCAGGTCCTCGAAGAAGGCCCAGGGCAGCGAGATCCCGGTGTCCTCCCCGCCCACCAGCAGGGTCGGCCCCAGCGACAGCACCGCCGCCACCGCCATCAGGGCCAGCCCCGTCCTGACCACCGGGCTGGAGCGCCAGCGGACCCCGAGCGCGGCCAGCACCAGCAGCATCGGCAGGCCCAGGTAGGCGGAGTTGCCGCCCGCGAAGCCGGCCACCAGCTCGCCGGCCCCGTCCCAGGTCAGCGCCTGGGCCCAGCCGGGCACGACGAAGCCCTGGAGGTCGTTGGAGTAGTTGGTCTTCTGGATGTCCCCGTGGATCCGCTGCGGCCCGCCGAACTGCACCGACAGCGGCCAGACGACGATCGCCGACACCATCACCAGGGCGACCGCGAACGCCTTGGCGGCGTACGCCCACCGCGCCCGCAGCCGCCGCAGGTTGGCCAGCAACAGCAGCACGAACATGGCGAAGCCGAGCAGGGCCGTCATGGCCAGCAGCTCCTCGCCGATCAGGAGCTGGGCGCCGGCCATCAGGCCGAGGCCGGCCCCGACCAGCCAGGGGGAGCGCCGCTGGCGGACCAGGATCTCGTGCAGGGCCAGCAGCATCAGCGGGACCAGGAAGGCCAGCGACATGTGCAGGTGGTGCGACTGGCCCCGGATCGCCGGGGAGAAGCCGTAGACCAGCCCGCCGGCCGCCGCCGCCAGGTGCCCGGGGGCGAAGCGCCGGATGGCCAGGTACGCGCACCAGGCCGAGAGGCCGTAGGCGAGCACCAGCAGGAGGTTGAAGCTGAGCACCGGCCCCCAGGCTCCGGTCACCGGGGCCAGCAGCAGCCCGGGCAGGGGCAGCGACGTGTTCCACATCAGGTTCACGCCGTCGGGGTAGTTGAGGTGGTGGGTGACCAGCAGGTCGTGCCCGTGCTCGAGGGCGAACGGCACCCAGCGCAGGAACCACACCAAGATCGCCGCGTCGCCGTCCCCGCCCTCCAGGGTGGTGGTGGCCGGCGACGACCACGCCGGCGCGAACATCCACACGGCCAGGCCGAGGAACACGAGCAGGAACAGCGGCTGCGGGCCAGGACGCAGCCGCCGGGCCAGCCGGCGCAGGCGCCGCCGACCGCGCTCCTCCTCGCGCGGCTCCTGGGCCACCACGTCGGGCGCCGGTGCCGGGGCGGCCTTGTCGGTCACGGGGTCGATGGATGATGCTGGCAGCTTCGACAATCGCGGTCCTCGTCGGGGGGCGAGCTCAGGGGTCAGGGTGCGCGGAAGTTCTCCCAGTACCGGGACGGGGTCGGTCCCCGCTGTCCCTGATACTTCGACCCGACCCCCCGCGACCCGTAGGGCCGCTCGGCCGCGGTGGTGAGCTGGAACACGGCGATCTGCCCGATCCGCATCCCCGGGTACAGCGTGATCGGCAGGTTGGCCACGTTCGACAGCTCCAGCGTCACGTGCCCGGTGAACCCCGGGTCGAGGAACCCCGCCGTCGAGTGGGTCATCAGCCCCAGCCGCCCCAGGCTCGACTTCCCCTCAAGCCTGGCCGCCAGGTCCGGCGGGATCCCGACCTCCTCGAGGGTCGACCCCAGCACGAACTCCCCCGGGTGCAGGATGAACGCGTCGTCGGGCTTGACCTCGACCAGCTCGGTCAGGTCCTCCATCGGCTGCTTCACGTCGATGTACGGATGCCGCGCCGTGTAGAAGACCCGGAAGCGGTTGTCCAGCCGGACGTCGATGCTCGACGGCTGGATGGCGTCGTCGTCGAGGGGGTCGATCACCAGCCGCCCGGCCGCGATCGCCTCCCGCAGACTACGGTCGGACAGGATCACCTGTGCACTCCCAAGACAAAGGTTGCTCGGCGGGCATTCTGCCACGACCTCGTTGCCCCAGCTCAGACCGCCCGGCTAGAATCACCCCTCTTGCGGGCGTAGTTCAATGGCAGAACTCGAGCTTCCCAAGCTCGCGGTGAGGGTTCGATTCCCTTCGCCCGCTCCACCCCAAGCGCAGGTCAACCGCCTGCCGCCTCTTGCCGCTCCCCCGCCGAGCACCGTCGTGCCCTCCACGTGCCCTCGGCCGGTGCCGGCCGGCCTGCTGAGCATCGCGGACCAGCCCATCCAGGGGGGTGGCGATGGCGCCCTGGCGGTCGGCCATGACGTGCTGGTAGCGCAGCGCCACCGCTGGCGAGGTATGCCCCATGCGGTCCACGGCCGCCGTCCTCCACGGCGCCGACTGCGCCAGGTCAAGGCGACCCAAAGGTGTTGGGATCCGCTCCGGGGGAGCGGCGTTGCTTTCCGCAGCCGCGGCATTCGCGGTACCAGCCGCCTTCGGGGTTACGCAGCCGCTGCCAACGGTGCCTGCCGATGCGACACAGCCAGGGCTTGGTCATAGCGGCCT
>DASUPQ010000409.1 GCA_036280995.1 Actinomycetota bacterium
AGGCCGCCGACGTGCTCCATGGCCGGGGCTTCGGAAGGTGATACCTACGGTGACGAACTGGCAGGCAGACGGCCCTCACGGTGCCGGTTCGTACATGGACGGGCGGGGGCGTGGTGCTAGCGTCGCCTCGTGCCCGTGTGGTCGAATCGGCGGACCGGCCGCCTGAGACAGGGGACGAGGCGATGGCAGACACGAAGGTCCAGGCGGGCGCCCGCCAGGCCGTCCCCTCCGAGGACGGCCTGGCCGCGATCGAGCTGGTCGGGGTGGAGAAGGAGTTCACCGCCGGGGGCCACGACGTCCGGGCTGTCGAGCGGGTTGACCTCAGGATCGCCGAGGGCGAGTTCTTCTCGCTGCTGGGCCCCTCGGGCTGCGGCAAGACGACCACCCTGCGGATGATCGCCGGCTTCGAGGAGCCGACCAACGGCCAGATCCTGCTCCACGGCCGCGACATGGTCGGCGTCCCGCCGTTCCGGCGCGACGTCAACATGGTCTTCCAGCAGTACGCCCTCTTCCCCCACATGGACGTCTTCGAGAACGTGGCCTTCGGCCTGCGGCGCAAGAAGGTCGGCAAGGACGAGATCAAGCGGCGGGTGGCCGAGGCGCTGGCCCTGGTCGAGCTGGAGGGCCGCGAGAAGCGCAAGCCGCGCCAGCTCTCCGGCGGCCAGCAGCAGCGGGTCGCCCTGGCCAGGGCCCTGGTCAACCGGCCACGGGCCCTGCTGCTGGACGAGCCGCTCGGCGCCCTCGACCTCAAGCTGCGCCAGGCGATGCAGCTGGAGCTGAAACGGATTCAGCGGGAGGTGGGGATTACCTTCGTGTACGTCACCCACGACCAGGAGGAGGCCCTGACCATGTCCGACCGGCTGGTGGTGATGAACGCCGGCCGGATCGAGCAGCTCGGCACCCCGCGCGAGCTGTACGAGCACCCGGCGACCCGCTTCGTGGCCAACTTCATCGGGACGTCGAACATCATCACCGGGCGGCTGGAGCGCAGGGGCGACGCCTGGGCGCTGGCCGGGATGGGCCCGGACCGGCGGGTGCTGGTCGCCGACGCCGGCGACGCCCGCGAGGGCCAGGACGTCGAGCTGGCCATCCGGCCCGAGAAGATCGTGCTGCGGACCGAGCAGGACCCACCCTCGCCCGACCGCACCGCCCTCAAGGTCAAGGTCGACGAGGTCGTCTACCTCGGCACCTCGACCCAGTACCGCACGGTGACCGATGGCGGCGAGGCCATCGCCGTGTACCGTCAGAACGCGTCCGCCACCCCCGGAGCGGACGTGCTCGCCGGCCAGGTGGGATGGCTGGAATGGCCCGCGGAGCACTCCTATGTGCTCGGTGGCGGCACCAAGGAGGAAGCTCTGCCGTGACCAGGAACCGACCGCTCGACCCCGCCTGGGTGCGGGGAATGACCATGCCCCGGATCAGCCGCCGCGCCGCCCTCCGAGGGGCCGGCCTGCTCAGCGCCTCCGCCTTCCTCGCCGCCTGCGGCGTGGAGGGGTCGGGCGGCGGCGACGAGGCGCCCCAGGCCTCGGGGTTCTGGGCCAGCCAGACCAAGGCCGGCGTCCTCAACTTCGCCAACTGGCCCCTGTACATGGACCAGGAGAAGCAGGGCGGCAAGACCGTCTACCCCTCGCTCCAGGACTTCACCAAGGAGACGGGGATCAAGGTCACCTACAAAGAGGTCATCGAGGACAACGACTCCTTCCTCGGCAAGATCACCCCCTCGCTCCAGGCCGGCCAGGACACCGGCTGGGACCTGATCGTGATCACCAACGGCGGGCCGATCGAGAAGCTCATCCGCCAGAACTTCCTGATCGAGCTCGACCACTCCAAGCTGCCCACGTTCGCCAAGAACGCCGCCCAGTCGGTCAAGAACCCCAGCTACGACCCGGGCAACAAGTTCACTGTGCCCTGGCAGTCGGGACTGGTCGGGCTGGCCTACAACCCCAAGCTGACCAAGCGGGAGATCACCAGCTGGCAGGACCTCAAGGACCCCGCCTTCAAGGGCAAGATCACCATGTTCGGCGACGACGTCGACTTCCCGACCTCGGTCATGATCATGCTGGGCATCGATCCGGCCACGTCGACCGAGGAGGACTGGAGGCGGGCCGCCGAGGAGGCCGAGAAGCTGCGGCCCCAGTTGCGGGAGTTCGTCGACAACTCCGGCATGATCGACGCCATGAGCTCGGGCAACGCCTGGCTCTCGCAGGCCTACTCGGGCGACGTCTACCAGCTGAACAACTCCGGCTCGCCCGACATCAAGTTCGTGATCCCCACCGAGGGGGCCACCTACTGGACCGATAACATGGCCATCCCCAAGGCCGCCAAGCACCCCCTGGACGCCATCACCTACATGGATTACGTGTACCGGCCGGAGGTGGCGGCCATGCTGACCGAGTACATCGCCTACATCACCCCGGTCCAGGCGGCCAAGGACATCATCCAGGCCGACGCGGCCAAGGCCGAGGGCGAGGACAAGGCCTACCTGGACGACCTGGTCACCAACCCGCTGGTCTTCCCGAGCGACGAAGAACTGGCCAAGACCAAGCGCTACCGCTCCCTCACCGTGGAAGAGGAGCAGGTGTGGGACTCGATCTTCCAGCCGATCGTCCAGTCCTGACGAGGCGATGAGCGCCCGCGGCGGCCGCGCCCGGCTCGCCCCCTACCTGGTGGGCCTACCGGGCGGGCTGTGGCTGGCCATCTTCTTCGTGGTGCCGCTGCTGGTGATGTTCTCGCTCTCGCTGCAGAGCGGCAACGTCGAGGCGGGCTTCACCTTCACCTGGGAGTGGTCGAACTACACCCGCGCGTGGGACCTCTACTCCACCCAGTTCCTGCGCTCGGGCGTCTACGCCGTCGTCGTGACCACGCTCTGCCTGGTCCTGGCCTACCCGATGGCCTACTGGATCGCGTTCTACGGCGGCGCCCGCAAGTCGACCTACCTGTTCCTGGTCCTGCTGCCGTTCTTCGTGTCGTTCGTGATCCGGACCGCCTCCTGGAAGTTCATCCTCAACGACCAGGGGTTCGTGCTCGGGCCGCTGAAGGAGGCCGGCCTGCTGCCGCAGGACTTCCACCTGCTGGCCACCACCACCGCCGTGATCGGCGGGCTCACCTACAACTACCTGCCCTTCATGGTCCTGCCGCTGTACGTCGCCCTGGAGCGGGTCGACCCCAGCCTGGTCGAGGCCGCCCACGACCTGTTCGCCGGTCGGGCCGAGGCGTTCCGGCGGGTGGTGTTCCCGCTGTCGCTGCCCGGGGTGTTCGCCGGCGTGCTGATCACCTTCGTCCCGGTCGCCTCCGACTTCGTCAACTCGGGGATCCTCGGCGGCACCCAGACGACCATGATCGGCAACATCATCCAGACCGTGTACCTCAACAGCAACAACTACCCGCTCGCCTCGGCCATGTCGTTCCTGCTGATGGCGGCCCTGCTGGTCGGGATCTTCGTCTACGCCCGCGTGCTCGGCACCGAGCAGGTGATGGAGGTCGCCCAGCGGTGAGCACCGTCGCCACCCGCCAGGCACCCTCCGAGGTCGCCCCCGCCCCGGCCGTGCCCGGCCGGCGGGGCCGCTGGACCCGGCTGATCCTGCCCGTCTACACCTGGCTGATGATCCTCTACTTCAGCCTGCCCATCCTGGTCATGATCGTGTTCGGCTTCAACGACACCCAGGGCCGCCTCAACATCCGCTGGCAGGGGTTCACCCTGCGGTGGTACCGGGACCTGTTCGCGATCCCGGCCCTGACCACGGCCCTGCGCAACTCGCTGGCGATCGCCGTGATCTCGACCATCATCACGGTCGTGCTCGGGACCATGATCGGCCTCGCCCTGGGCCGCTACCGCTTCCGCGGCAAGGGCGCCTACGACCTGGTGATCTTCAGCGCCATCTCCGCCCCCGAGCTGGTGCTGGGGGCGTCGCTGCTGTCGCTGTTCGTGACCACCCAGTTCGCCCGCGGCTACGTCACCATCGTCATCGCCCACGTCGCCTTCAGCCTGGCCTTCGTGGCCGTGACCGTGCGGGCCCGGGTGCTGGGCCTGGACCCGTCGCTGGAGGAGGCCGCCCAGGACCTCGGCGCCGACCCCTGGACGACCTTCCGCAAGATCACCCTGCCCCTGCTGGCGCCGGGCATCGTCGCCGGGGCGCTGCTGGCCTTCGCCCTGTCGATCGACGACTTCGTGGTCACCAGCTTCGTCAACGGCCAGGTCGAGACCTTCCCCCTGTGGGTGTACGGGGCCACCCGGGTCGGGGTGCCGCCCCAGGTGAACGTGATGGGCACGCTGATCTTCCTCGGAGGAGTCGCCATCGCGGTGGGCAACGCGCTGCTGGCCCGCCGCCAGCGAGCATGAAAGGAGCAGGCAATGGCGCTTCGCAAGCTGCAGAACTTCATCGGCGGCGAGTACCGGGACCCGGTCGACGGCAGGACCTCGACCCTCATCAACCCCTCCACCGGCGAGGGCTTCGCCGAGGCCCCGGTCTCGGGCCCGGCCGACGTCGACGCGGCCATGCAGGCGGCCGAGCGCGGCTTCGAGCAGTGGCGCGACGCCACCCCCTCCGAGCGCAGTCGGGCCCTCAACAAGATCGCCGACGCCATGGAGGAGCGGGCCGAGGAGCTGGTCCGGCTCGAGTCCGAGAACACCGGCAAGCCGTTCCAGCTCACCATGGACGAGGAGGTCCCGCCGGCGATCGACCAGATCCGCTTCTTCGCCGGCGCCGCCCGCATGCTCAACGGGCTCTCGGCCGGCGAGTACATGGCCGGGCACACCTCGATGATCCGGCGCGAGCCGGTCGGGGTCTGCGCCCAGGTCACCCCCTGGAACTACCCGTTCATGATGGCCGTCTGGAAGTGGGCCCCGGCGATCGCGGCCGGCAACGCGGTGGTCCTCAAGCCGAGCGACACCACCCCGGTG
>DASUPQ010000410.1 GCA_036280995.1 Actinomycetota bacterium
GAGTACACCCTGCTCGAGCAGCTCCACATCTTCGCGGGGTTCATGGACACCTTCTCGGTGCTCTACCCCCAGATCCAGGACATCGACTTCCGCACCCAGGCCACCAGCCTCGACGTGCCCGTCTACCTGGCTCAAGGTGCCCATGAAGCGCCGGGGCGCGCCGAACCGGCCCAGCAGTGGTTCGACCTGCTCCAGGCACCGAGCAAGCAGCTCGTCACCTTCGACACCTCCGGGCACCGGCCCCTGTGGGAGCAGCCCGCCCAGTTTGCCGACCTGATGACCACCGTCTTGGCCGAGACCGCACCCACCCCCTGACCCCACTCCTCACTCGCCGGGAGGCAGAGATGAACACCACGCAGCCGCACACATTCGTTGACAAGGACGCGCGGAGCTTCCCCGATGGTGACACCGATGAGCAGATCTGGGAGTTCCTGCTGCGCTACGCCGTCCGCGCACCCTCGGGGCACAACACCCAGCCCTGGCAGTTCCACATCGCCGACGAACGGCTTCACCTGTACGCCGACCGCGGCCGCGCGCTGCCCGTGGTCGACCCCGAGGACCGGGAGCTGGTGATGAGCTGCGGGGCCGCCCTGGCCCACGTCAGCGTGGCGTTGCGGCACTTCAGTTACGCCGGCGACATATCGCCGTTCCCCGACCCCGCCAACCGTGACCTGCTCGCCACCCTCGGCCTCGGCCAGGCACACACGCCGCAGCCCGGAGATCATGACCTGTTCGAGGCCATCGACCACCGACACACGCACCGCGCCGCCTTCGAGAACCGTCCCATCCCCCACCAGGTCCTGGCGCAGCTCAAGCGCGACACCGACCAGGCCGGAGCCACCCTGCACGCGTTCACCGACGACGACACCAAAGACGCCATCGCCACCCTCGTCGGCGAGGGCGACCGGGCACAGTTCGACGACGCCGACTTCCGCCACGAGCTGGCCGCCTGGATCCGCCCCAACTGCACCCGCCGACCCGACGGGATGCCCGGATACGCCTTCGGCATCTCCGACCTGCCCTCGGTGCTGGGACCGACGATGATCGCCACCTTCAACACCGGCGCCAGCCAGGCGAAGAAGGACGAACACCTCGCCCGGACCGCACCCGCCCTGATCGTCCTCAGCACCGCCGGCGACACACCCGCGGACTGGCTGGCTGCCGGGCAGGCAGTCGCCGTGCTCCTGCTGCGCGCCGCAGCCCACGGGCTGGGCGCGTCGTTCCTCAACCAGCCCATCGAGGTACAGCCGATCCGGGTCCGGCTGGGCACCCTGCTCGACAGCAGCGATTCACCGCAGCTGCTGCTGCGCATTGGCTATGCCACCACCGATGGCCCAACCCCTCGGCCCACCCCCCGCCGCACGGTCGCGGACGTCCTCACCAACACCGGACCCTCGTCATGACCGGCCGGGCAGGCCGGGCCGCGCTGGTCGCGCTGGTGCTGCTGACGTTCGGCGGCGCGACAGCGGCGGCGAGCCCCGGGTCGTCCCCGGCCGGCGAGGTGCGGCAGGCAGATGTCTCGATCGGGGAGGCCGAGCGCGTCCTCGCGGCGCAGCTCGACGAGTCCGGCGTTCCGGGTGGGGCTGTCGCGCTGGTCTCGAAAGGACAGGTCGATGCCCGCGGTGCTGGCAGCGCCGGCGGTGATCGTGAGGTCACGGCGGACACCCCGTTCGTCATCGGCTCCGCCACCAAGTCGATCACGGCGCTGGCGGTCATGCAGCTGGTCGACGCCGGCCGCGTGGACCTCGAGTCGCCGGTGCGCCACTACGTCCCCGAACTCGAGCTCGCCGACGGCCAGCCCGTCGACGACATCACCGTGCGCGACCTCCTACAGCAGACCAGCGGACTCGACGACCTGGCCGGCGGTCCCCTGCTGGCCTCGGCCGCCGACGGCACCCCACTGGCAGCGATCGCCGAACTCAAGGATGCCAAGCTCACCTCGACGCCCGGGACGACCTGGCGCTACGCCAACGCCAACTACGTCCTGGCCGGCCTGGTCGTCGAACGCGCCTCGGGCCTCAGGTACGGCGACTACGTGCAGCGTGAGATCTTCACCCCGCTCGGCATGACCCACAGCTCCGCCACCACCGACCCTGCGGGCAGCGACGTACTGGCCGACGGCCACCGGTTCTGGTTCGGCCTCCCGGTTGCGACATTGCCGACCCGGCGGAACGCCACCCTCGCAGCCGGATACCTGATCTCGACCGCAGCCGACCTGGGCCGCTACCTCTCGATCTACCTGGCAGAAGGCCTCGCCCCCGACGGCACCCGCATCGTCTCGGCCGACGGGATCCGGACCTTGCTCAGCGGCGGACCGGACGCCACCCTGGGCGCCTGGGCGGACGGACAGGACTCCGGCTACGCGATGGGCTGGTTCGTCGGTGGGCCCTGGGGCGAGGACGCTCTCTTCCACCCCGGCAACACACCCGACACCACCCCCATGCTCACCCTCATCCCCGACCGGGACGTGGCCGTGGCCGTCGTGGTCAACGCCGGCAACGAGCTGCCCGTGCCGGGCAACCCCTTCATCGCCGACCGCATCACCCGCAACGTGGTGCACTCCGCTCTCGGCCAGCCGGTCCTGGATCTGCCGTCGATGTGGCGCTTCTACGCCGTCTTCGACCTGGTCGCCCTGCTCCTGCTCGGCGCGGCCGCGTGGGCTCTGCTGCGGGCCGTGCGTACTGTCACCTCCCCCTCACCGTCGCGACACCGCGTTCGTGGCTGGGCAGGGATCCTGGTCCGGGCCCTGGGGGTCGGCCTGCTCGTACTCGTGCCGACATTGAGCTACGGGTGGGGCGGCCTGTGGACCTGGGCGCCCGACCTCGCCGTCATCATCGCAGCCCTGGCTCTCCTGCTGGCCGCGGCGGCCGCCGTGCGGGCGACCGGCCTGCTCCGGTCCAAGCGCGGCGACAGCCGAGCTGCCGCATCCAGCACGGAGGGGGTGCCTCAGCATGCATCACCTTGAGTTCCAACA
>DASUPQ010000411.1 GCA_036280995.1 Actinomycetota bacterium
TCCCTTAGCGCCGATTCTCGCGCCGGACGGGTGCGTGGTTGTTGAGTCTGGCTGGTGCGCGGCTGGATTCGGGTTTGGCCTGTGCTGTAAGGGCTTGGCTTGTACTCTCGCTCGGGCTTGGATCGCGCATAGGACTGATCTAACTGTTTGTTGCAGGAGTTTCGCCGTTGGCGTTGCCACGCCAGCGCTCGTGCGGCGGCCGGTGGTCCCGCCAAGATACGAAGAATTACAGCATTGTGATTCTGATCGCCTGCTCCGGTGGCGCGTCGAGTTGACCGCTGCTCTCGGGACTGGTGTAGTGATCGCATCAAACAGACAGCGGTATCACCCCTACTCTCGGCGCGGCCGGGTGGGGAGTTCTTCGCCGAGCCGGCCACCGCGGACCAGCGTCGGTACGAGGCGCTGCGGGCCTACCTGCTGGAGGGCGCGACCGCCACCGAGGTGGCCGGCCGGTTCGGCTACACCCCGGCCACCGTGCAGTCGATGGCCCGGGACTTCCGCGCCGGCCGGCGCGACTTCTTCACCGACACCAAACCCGGCCCGAAAAGCGCACCGGCCAAGGACGCCGCCCGCGGCCGGATCATCGAGCTACGGCGAGCCGGCCGGTCGGCCTACGAGATCGCCGAGCTGCTGGCCGCCGAGGGCAGCAAGCTGAACCGGACCGGGGTGGCGGAGGTGCTCGCCGAGGAAGGCTTCCCGCGACTGTGGCCCCGCCCGCACGCCGAACGTGGCCTGCCGCGGCGCGAGCCCCAACCGCGGACCGGGATCGTGGACTTCACCGAATGGCCGCAGCGGCTCGACACCAAACTGGCCGGGCTGCTGCTGACCATCCCGGACCTGATCGCCTTGGACCTGCCCGGCCTGGTCCGCGCCGCCGGCTACCCCGGCACCACCGTCGTCCCGGCATTGAGCTCGGTGCTGTCGCTGCTGGCGCTGAAGCTGACCGGCACCCGCCGGGTCTCCCACGTCGAAGAGCTCGCCACCGACCCCGGTGCGGCGCTGTTCGCCGGCCTCAGCTCGCTCCCGAAGGCCACCGCGCTGACCACCTACTCCTACCGGCTCGACCACGCCAAGCAGGCCGCGTTCCTGACCGCCCTGGACAAGGCCAGCCTCAAAGCCGGGCTGGCCACCGGCGAGGCGATCAACCTCGACTTCCACGCCGTCATGCACTGGGGGCAGGACCCGGCGCTGGAAAAGCACTACGTGCCCAGCAGATCCCAACGCACCCGCAGCGTGTTGACGTTCTTCGCCGAAGACGCCGACAGCCACACCCTGCTGTCCGCCAACGCCGACCTGGCCAAGGCCACCCAGCACAACGAGGTCCTCGCCTTCGCCGACCACTGGCACCAGGTGACCGGGCACGACCCGAACCTGCTGATCTTCGACAGCAAGGTCGCCACCCAAGCCCAACTCGCCGAACTCACCGACCGCGGCATCGGGTTCATCACCCTGCGGGCCCGCACCCCCAAACTCAGCCAAGCCCTGCACGCCCTACCCGCCGAAGCCTGGACCCCGTTGACCATCGCCCGCGCCGGCGGCAAGACCCGCCGGGTCAAGGTCATCGACGACCCCGCCGCGAAACTGAGCAGCTACCCCGACACGCTGCGCCAGCTCGCCGTCGCCGGACTGGGCCACGACGAACCCACCATCTTGATCACCAACGACCCGACCAGCCCCGCCAAGAAGATCATCGAAAGCTACGCCCGCCGGATGAACATCGAACAACGCCTCGCCGAAGCGATCCGCTCCTTCGGCCTCGACGCCCTCGCCGGAGCCGTCCCGCTCAACGTCGACCTCGACGTCACCCTCAGCGTGCTCGCCCACACCGTCTGCGCCGCCCTGCGTCGCCGACTACCCGGCTACCACACCGCCACCCCCGACACCCTGCAACGCCGCTTCCTCAGCACCGGCGGCGACATCCTCAACCACCACAACGAGATCATCGTCCGACTCGACCGCCGCACCTACTCACCCGTGCTGCGCCAAGCCGACCTCCCCAGCACCGAAGTCCCCTGGTGGGGCGGACGCCGACTCCGCTACGAATACCGCTGACCAAACTGGGGTCGAATCCGCTGCGCGAGAATCGGCGTTAGCGCCGCTGAC
>DASUPQ010000412.1 GCA_036280995.1 Actinomycetota bacterium
CCGGCATCGACATGGCCCTGGCCCTGGTCGCCCGCCTCACCGACGAGCCGACCGCCCGGATGGTCCAGCTGGCCATCGAGTACGACCCCCACCCACCGTTCGGAGGCATCGACTGGGGCCAGGTGGACCGGGACATCTACGAACCGATCCTTGGCCCCATGGTGAAACGGGAATTGGCCGATCGGCCCGAACTCCTGGCCAAGCTGAGCACCTGAGAACTCCCGCCAGCCGCCTCCGCGGGCATGGTGAACGTCTCTCTCCCACAGCAGCACCACGGTGAGCCTATCGGCAGGACCTACTACCCAGTGGATGGGCCCCTCAGCGAGTAGAGCGTGCGCCAGCTCGCACCCTCGTCGCTCGAGCTTCGGATGCCCTGCTCCTCGACGGCGGCGTAGAGAGTGCCGGCCTGAGCCAGGAAGGCCTCCGGCGGTCCGCCAAGCGCGCCACGACGTTGCCATGTCCGGCCAGCATCCGCGCTCACCCAGAGCCGTCCATCGGCCGCCACGCCCCATAGGGCCTCTGGCCTGTCCCAGTCGAGCAGCGCAATGGCTGGCCCACCAGCTGGCCGCCACTGGCGTCCTCCGTCGGTAGTTCGCATCAGGCCACCCTCGGTCGTCGCGAGGATGACCTGGCCATCACGCGGGCTGACCGCGAAATCGACCAGGGAGGTGGTGGAGCGGGTCTGCCAGCGGTGGCGATCACGGCTGACCATGAAGCGGCCGCTCGTGGCGTCAAAGCCATACACGGTGGCATGCGCGACCTCGAGGACATGAAAGTCGACCTCGCCAAGCAGCGAGGCAGGGTCCCAGGTGCGGCCGGCATCCCGACTCTCGACCAGTCCGAGCAATGGCGGCCGGCCTGCCTTGAGCAGCTTCGGATCCTGAAAGTCTGGGTGGCCGCTTGCGATGAAGTGGTCGGGGCCGACCACCGTGAAGCCCATTGTGTCCTGGTGGCGATCGGCAACACGGCTGGCGCCACCGTCCCGGACGATGAAGAGGCCGGTGTGGGTTGCGGCATAGAGGAAACCATCTCGCGGGTTGATCCCAAGGCCGTGGACATGGACCAGTCCGGGGTCGGTATCAACCGGCACCGAGGAAGGCGGCCCGGTTCGGCTGCAGCCGGCCACTACCAGGGCGATCAATAGCGCCGCCCTAATCACCCTTGTCGTGCGGCAGCGAGCGGTCGGCTGTGGGGACCGCGACGCAGCCGGTGGTTGGGTGGCTGCTGGATGGTGTCCGGATGCCGCTGGGTCTCTCATGCGGTCATCCTACGACGAATCGTCGTTGCAGCCTTCTCAGGCCAGCTGCTCGACCCTTGGGAGGAGAAAGCCATTGCAGCCTGGCAAGACGAACTGCAAGCGCGCTACCGATTCGGTCTAAGCCTCGTGGGCGGTTGCTTACAACGAGCCGTCCAGCCGGGTTGTGTCTCTACAGGCTGTCGTATAGGGTTCGGCGCGCCGCGAACTCCCCCAATCGCAGCAGAAGCGGCGCGTTACGCATGGCCCGGCGGTCGGCCCCCACCGGCTGCTGGCATTGGCGTTGCCGTCGCTGTGCAAGCAGGAGGTTCCAGACTTGCCCAACGGTCGACGGCGTCCCCTACGCCAATGGTCGGCTCCCCTGATCAGCGTCGTGCTGGCTGCCGCCTTGATGGTGGCGGGGTCGACGTTGCTGACGGCTGCCGACCCGGCTGCTGCCGCCCCCTCCAGCGCCAGCGACCTGCAACGGCGGCTCGAAGGCCTCAACAGACAGGCCGACCAGCAGGTCGAGGACTATTTGCAGGCCGAGTTGGCGGTTGAGCGGACACGGAAATCCATGCGGGGCATGCAACAGCAGCTAGGGGACGTCCGCGGCCAGCTGGCCGACGCCCGGGCCAGCATCGCCGCCCGCGCGGCGGTTGCCTACGTTCAGGGCCCGGCCACTGACGTCGCCTCGCTCCTCGCCGCCAGTGATCCCACCGATGCCCTGGAGCGGGCGCAGCTGCTCGATCTGCTGGCGACTCATGATACCGATCAGGTCCTACGCGCACGGGCGATCGAGCGTTCGGCCGAGGTCCGGGCGAACGACCT
>DASUPQ010000413.1 GCA_036280995.1 Actinomycetota bacterium
GGGCCGGCGCAGCGCCCAGCGGGTCGCCGTGAGCGCGGCCGCCGCGGCCAAGGCGGGCGGGATCAACCCCGACCCGGCCTGGGACTACAAGGGCCTGCTGTGGGACTACCGCCGCATGGGCCTGCCCGCCGGGTGGAAGCAGACGGCCGGCAAGCCGGCCGTGACCGTCGCCGTCGCCGACACCGGCCTCGACTACACCCACGCCGAGCTCGCCTCCAAGGTCGTCCAGGTGATCGACCTCACCGTCCTGGAGGGCGAGGAGCCGATCTGCAAGACCCTCTTCGGCCAGTCCGACGACGACCTGGCCGCCGAGTTCGGCGGACCGGCCAACGGCGACTGGAACGGGCACGGCTCCTGGATCGGCGGCAACATCGCCGCCGCCCTCAACGGCACCGGGACCAACGGCATCGCCCCCAAGGTCAAGCTGGTCGCGCTCAAGATCTCCCAGTGGTGCGGCTTCTCGTCCACCGCGGCCGAGCTGGCCGCCTTCACCACCGCCGCCGACATGGGGATCGACGTCGTCAACATCTCCTTCGGCGGCTACCTCGACCCGGCCGACCCCGAGTCGGCCGTCGCCTTCCAGGCCTATGCCGACGCCATCGCCTACGCCCGCTCCAAGGGCACCCTGATCGTTGGCTCGGCCGGCAACGCCCACGTCCGCATCGGGGCCAACGGCCGCATCACCTCCCACGGCCAGCTCACCGCCCCGGGGACCACGGCCGAGGACTTCGTCGACCTCTACGGGTACTACCGGGTCCCGACCGGCCCACCGGGGGCGCTGGTCGTCTCGGCCACCGGCAACCTGGTCAACGAGCCCTCGGCGACCTGCCCGCCGGGCACCGCCGACAACCCCAACGCCACCTGCAAGCCGGCCTCCGACGCCCACCAGCCGTTCGGGGTCGGCAAGCGCGACCAGCTGGCCTACTACTCCAACTACGGGGCGCGGGTCGACGTGGCCGCGCCCGGCGGGGCCCGCAAGTTCAACCTGCCCACCGGCGACCGGGGCGGCACGCCCGGGTTCCCGGTGACCGCCGACGACCTGACCAACGCCTGGCAGACCTTCAGCACGACCTCCAACTGGGCGGTCGAGATCCCCTGCTTCGTCTTCACCGCCGGGTCCGGGTTCCCGCAGGGCCAGTGCTACTCGACCATCCAGGGCACCTCGATGGCGGCCCCTCACGCGGCCGCGGCGGTGGCCCTGATCGCCAGCGAGCACCGGTCGCTGCGGCACCGCCCCGGGGGCGCTGGTGGCCCGCCTCGAGGCCACGGCCCGGTCGGTGCGCAACCACACCCCGCCGCTGTCGGCCACCGACACCTCGCCGGCCGACCTCACCGGGGTGGCCTGCCCGACCGGCTTCTGCCACCTGGGCGGGGCGCCGATCTCCAACCGCAACGCCTACGGGGCCGGCCTGGCCTATGTGGCCGATCCGTGAGGCTCAGTCGGCGCCCGACTGGTTGTGGCGGACTCGCTCGACCATGTTGAGCAGGGCCAGGGGGGAGAAGGGCTTGGTGAAGTAGTCGTCGGCCCCGGCGGCCAGGCCCTGGTCGCGGTCGCGCTCCTGGGCCTGGGCGGTGAGCATCACGACCACGATGTGGCTGGTGTCGGGGTCGGCCTTGAGCTGGCGGCAGACCTCAAGGCCGTCCAGCCTCGGCATCATGATGTCGAGCAGGACCAGCCGTGGGCCCTCGTCCCTGGCCTTCTCGAGCGCCTCGACCCCGTCCTCGGCCTCCAGGATCTCGTAGTCGTCGCCCTCGAGGGTGACGTGGACGAGGGCCCGCACGGCCGGTTCGTCGTCGGCGATCAGCAGCTTCATCGGCCGCTCCCGGCAAGCTCGCCGGAGGTTGGCGGGGCGAAGATGTACAGGCCGAGCCCGGTGCCGCCGGCGCGGCGGACCTCCCCGCGGTCGACCCGGTAGAACCTCTCGAACAACTGCCCCATGTCGCGTGGGCTCATCCCGATTCCCTGGTCCCGAACGCTCACCTGCACGGTTTCGCCGTCGTGGTCGACGGTGACGAGGACCTCGCCGCCCCCGGGGGAGTATTTGATCGCATTCCCAACCAGGTTGGTCAAAATCTGCTCCACCTTGCCGGGGTTGCCCAGGCCAGCATCAGCATGCCGAGCAGGGCGACCAGGACGGTGAGCTGCACCCGCAGGCGCCGCATGTCCTAGCGCCCGCGGTTCGCGGTCGCCTGGATCGCCGCC
>DASUPQ010000414.1 GCA_036280995.1 Actinomycetota bacterium
AACGTGGTGCTCGGCCCCGACGGGCCCCGGGTCGTCGACTTCGGCATCGCCCGGTACGACGGGGCGGCGTCGATCACCCAGACCGGGGCCCGCGTCGGCACGCCGTCGTGGATGGCGCCCGAGCAGCTCCACGACCGGCCCGACCTGGACGGGGTCCGGAGACGAGGAGACGGAGATGGAGGACACGGACCAGGATCGGGACGCCGAGGGGTCGCCGGAGGACGGCGGCTGTGACGGCAAGGTGTCGCCGGACCCCGGCCAGCCGCACCGAACCTCGGCACCGCCGCCGCCTCCCCCGACCCGGCCTTCGCCTCCCCCCGCGCCGGCCGCCCCGGTCCTCGGCTCCTGAGCCGTGGCCCGGCGGACCTACATCCGCTCGGGCGCGTCGACCCCGATCAGGGCCAGGGTGTTGGCCAGCACCCGCTGGGTGGCGTTGACGAGCCACCAGCGGGCGCTGGAGAGGGCGCGGTCGTCGCTGAGGACCCGGCACTCGCCGTAGAAGCGGTGGAAGGCGGCGGCCAGGTCCTCGGCGTAGCGGGTCAGGCGGTGGGGGGCGCGCTGGGCGGCGGCCGTCACGACCAGCTCCTCGAACGCGGCCAGGCGGCGCAGCAGGGCCGCCTCCATCGGATGGTCGAGCAGCCCCAGGTCGGCCTCGTCGACCGGCACCGGCGTGAACCCGATCTCGCGGCCCTGGCGCAGCACGCTGGAGATGCGGGCGTGCGCGTACTGGACGTAGTAGACCGGGTTGTCCATCGACTGGCGGGTGACCGCCTCCACGTCGAACTCGAGCGGCGTGTCGATGGAGGTGCGCAGCATCGTGTAGCGGAAGGCGTCCTTGCCGACCTCGTCGATCAGGTCGTCGACGGTGACGATGTCGCCGGACCGCTTGCTCATCTTGGCCGGCTGGCCCGCCCGGACCAGGCTCACCAGCTGGCCGATGAGGAACTCGGCGGTGTCGTCGGGGTCGCCGAAGGCGCGCACCACCGCCCGCATCCGCGGGATGTAGCCGTGGTGGTCGGCGCCCCACAGGAAGATCAGCCGGTCGAAGCCGCGCCGGCGCTTGTCCCGGTAGTAGACGACGTCGGCCGCCAGGTAGGTGGGCGCCCCGCTGGAGCGGATCAGCGGCCGGTCCTTGTCGTCCCCGAACTCGGTCGTGCGCAGCCACACGGCGCCGTCGCGGTCCTCGACCAGGCCCCGCTCGCGCAGCTCGTCCACGGTGTCGGCGATGGCCCCGCTCTGGTGGAGGGTGCGCTCGGAGAACCAGACGTCGAACGTGACCCCGAGGCGGGCCAGCGTCGCCTGGATCCCCTCCACCATCCGCCGGTAGGACCACTCGGTGATGCGGGAGAGGCGCTCGGCCGGCTCCAGGTCGGCCAGGGCGTCGCCCTGCTCCGAGCGGAGCTCCGCGGCCAGCTCGGCGACGTAGGCGCCCTTGTACCCGTCGGCCGGGGTCTCGGCCGGCCGGCCCAGCAGGCGCAGGTAGGCCGCCTCGACGCTGGCCCCGAGCCGGTCGAGCTGGCTGCCGGCGTCGTTGAGGTAGTACTCGCGCTCGACCTTGTAGCCGGTGGCGGCGAGCAGGTTGGCCAGGGCGTCGCCGGTCGGGGCCAGGCGGGCGTTGCCGACGTGCAGCGGCCCGGTCGGGTTGGCCGAGATGAACTCGACGTTGACCCGCTCCCCGTGGCCCACGTCGACGGCGCCGAACGACCTGCCCTCGGCCAGGACCCGCCGGACCAGCCCGGCGAACCAGCGCTGGTCGAGCCGGACGTTGACGAACCCGGGACCGGCCACCTCGACCCCGGCCACCCAGTCGGGCGGCTCCAGGTGGGCGACCATGGCCTCGGCGACCGCCCGGGGCGGCGCCTTGGCCGCCTTGGCCAGCACCATGGCCACGTTGGTGGCCCAGTCGCCATGCTCGGGCAGCCGCGGCCGCTCCAGCGAGGGCTCGGGAATGGCCTCGGGGTCGAGGGCGAGCGCCCCGGCGCCGACCGCCCGGTGGAGGGCGGCCCGGAAGAGCCCAGCCAGGTCGTGCTGGACGGCGAGTACGGCGGCGGTCATGGCACTCCAGGGGTGGCGGCCCCGCGGTCCTGCTGGGCGATGATCCCCGCCACCAGGTGCAGGAGCTGGATCGGATCGAACGGCTTGGTCACGTAGGCGGCGACGCCCAGGTCGTTGCCCTTCTGGACGTCGGACTCCTGCGCTCGGGCCGACAGCAGCACGATCGGCGGCGGCCCGCCGGTGGTCCCGGCAAGCCGGCGCGCGACCTCCCAGCCGTCGAGCTTGGGCATCATGATATCGAGCAGCACCAGGTCCGGATGGAACCGGTCGAACAGCGCGAGCGCCTCCTCGCCGTCCGAGGCGACCTCGACCGCGTACCCCTCCAGTTCCAGATTGACCTTGAGCAGCTGCTGGATGACCTGATCGTCGTCAACGACCAAGATGCGCGCGTTGGACATGCGGGAAAGACCTGATCAGAAAGGAGTCCGGGAAGATCGTGCGACGCGGGTCCGCGGAGCATAGCACAGGCCCTTTGACCTGCAGGTTCGCATCAATCCCGATTCGGCGCGGCCAAGCGGTTCGGCCCCGTCGAAGGTACCCGTGGCCCGACTCGAACGGGCGACCTTCTGCTCCGGAGGCAGACGCTCTATCCAACTGAGCTACACGGGCATGCGGCCCGATGATACAGAACTGGAACGGGCCTGTAGACGGCCGGACGCGCCACCCGCGGCCCGCCCGGGCCCGACCATCCCGGCTGGTAGCCTCTCGTCCGTGACAACAGGCGGCCCCGAACGGGACGAGGAGGAGCGACCGCTGCGGCGCGCGCCGCAGCTGGCCGTGCTGCTCGAGGGCGGGGACCGCAAGGGGCTGCTGCACGACATGACGGCGGCGATCCTGCGCCACGACGGCGACATCGTG
>DASUPQ010000415.1 GCA_036280995.1 Actinomycetota bacterium
ATGAACGTCGATCCCGAGGGTGCCAGCATACATCGACATCTGTCAATCAACTACTGAGCTGGAAAACTCTGATCCTTAGATACTGGACGAGGCGATACATCTCGTCTAGTATCATCTCATGCCCATGCCAGCAACCTCCAGGCAGCAGGTCTTGGCGGCCCTCGCCGCCGCCACCCACGCCAGCGACCGGCACGGGCCGAGACAAGGCCAGGACGGGGACGGGCTGGCCGGGCTGTCGATGGATGAGCTGGCCACCCGAGCGGGCGTCTCCCGCGCCACCCTGTACCGGCTGTTCGGCAGCCAACAGCACCTGCTCCATGAGCTCGGCCTCCAGCGGCCGCCGACGGTGCGCAGCCGCATCCTCGACACCGCCCTGGAGCTGGTCGGCCGCCACGGCCTGGCCGAGCTGTCCATGGACGAGCTCGCCGCCACCGCCGGCGTCTCCCGCGCCACCCTGTACCGGCTGGTTCCCGGCAAGGAGGCGCTGTTCGCCGAGTTGGTCCGAAGCTTCTCGCCCTTCGAGCCGATCGCCGCGGTGCTGCAGACCATGGGCGAGCGGCCCCCGGCCGAGGTCGTCCCCGCCATCGCCCAAGCGATGGCCGCCGCCATGGACGGCCACATCGGCCTGCTGCTGCAGCTGCTGTTCGAGTTGTCCCGCAGCGATCCCGACCACCGTGGCGGCGCCGACGCCAGCCAGGATGCGGCCCAGGCGATGCGCACCCTGCCGCTGGTGAGCCGCTACCTGGACCAGCAGATGGCCGCCGGCCGCCTGCGCCGGATGGACCCGGTCCTGGCAATGCAGGCCCTGGCCGGCCCGATCGTGATGCACCTGCTCATGCAGGCCTCGGCCGAATCCCAGTCCGGCCCTGGCCACGGGGTGGCCCTGCCGCCCCTGGAGGTGGTCGTCGACGAGCTGGCCGGGATGTGGCTGCGGGCCATGACCCCCGGCGACGGCGACCACCAGCAGCCCACGTCGAATTCACGGGAGCAGGCATGATGGCCGACCAGCCACCGCCCCACCAGGTTGAGCCTGCGACGCTCCCCCCGGTCGTCAGCCTCGCCGAGGCCGTCCACCTTGACCCCATCCCGGCGCGGGCCCTGCTGGGCACCAAGGCGGCCAGCCTGGCCCGCCTGGCCGGAGCGGGCTTCCCGGTTCCGGCCGGGGTGGTGGTGACCGCGGCCGCCGCCGCCGACTGGGATCAGGCGTGGACGCGGCTGCGCAGCGCCGTCGCCGGGTTCGGCGGTCGGGACCGGCGGTTCGCGGTCCGCTCCTCCGCCACCGCCGAGGACCTGGCCGGCGCGTCGTTTGCCGGCCAGTACGAGACCGTCCTGGACGTCGGCCTGGACGAGCTGCCCGACGCGGTGCGGCAGGTGGTGGACTCGGCCGCCTCGGCGCGCGTCGCCGCCTACCGCCAGGCCCACCCCCAGGCACCCGCCGCTGCAGCGCTGGAGCCTTCCGGGTCGCAGATGGCCGTGCTGGTCCAGGTCATGGTCCCAGCCGACGCGGCCGGGGTCGCCTTCACCGCCAACCCGCTGACCGGCGACCGCGACGAGGTCGTCATCACCGCCGTGCCCGGCCTGGGCGAGCGGCTGGTCGCCGGCCAGGCCACCGGCGACCAGTGGATCGTCCGCCACGGCCAGGCCAGGCGCACCCGGGCCACCGAGCAGGCCATCAGCGCCGGCCAGGCCCGCCAGATCGCCGCCCTGGCCCGCCGCGTCCACGCCCACCTCGGCAGTCCCCAGGACCTGGAATGGGCCATCGCCACCGACCCCAGCGGCCGCGACGCCGGCGGCGGGGTCGAGGGCGGGTTGTGGCTGCTGCAGGCCCGGCCGATGACGGCCCTGCCCGACCCGGTGGACTGGACCCCGCCGGCCCCTGGCTACTGGCTGCGCAACCTGCGCCTGGGCGAGTGGCTGCCCGAGCCCATGACCCCGCTGTTTGCCGACTGGCTGCTGGAACGCCTCGACCACGGCGAGCAGCAGGCCACCCGCGAGGACGCCGGCGCGGCGCTGCCGTTCCCCCACGCCGCCATCAACGGCTGGTACTACCTGGCCATCCCACCGCTGTCGCCCCGCACCATCGCCACTACGCTCCTGCGGGGCCGCGGCCGGCTGCTGCGCTTCATGCGTGATGCGGTGCTTGGCCCTGGCCGCGACCCGGTCGCCGCCGACCGGCGGCTGCTGGCCGGCCTGGCCGAGGAGTGGCGCACCGAGCTGCTCCCCCGCTACCAGCGGCTCGTCCGTGAGGGCGAGCAGCAGGTCGAGGCTGCCTCGTCCGAGCAGCTGGTGGGTATCGTCGACCGGGTCGGTGCGGCCGCCGGCGAGCAGCTGTGGTCGCTGGCGGTGGTGGGCGGCGCGGCCTGGAAGATGGAAGGCGCCCTGGCCCGCTTCTACCGCCAGCACCTGGGCCCCACCGTCGATGCCAGTGTCCAGGAGCTGCTGGTCGGGCTGCCCGGCAGCCAACCCGAGCTGCCCGGCCACGCGGTCCAGAGCCTCGACTGGGCCCACCTCACCGCCGGGGAACTCGGCTGGCCACCGCCCCGGCCATCCGAGGACCGCCACCGCGAGCTGGCCGCCCGCCGCGAGGCCCTCACCGCCCAGTGCCTCACCGTGCTTGGCGACCAGCCCCAGCTGCAGGCACGGTTCCAGGCGCTGCTCCAGGTCGCCCAGCGGTATGCGGTCATCCGGGAGCAGCAGGCCCGCCAGCTCACCCTCGGCTGGCCACTGCTGCGCCGCTGCGCGCTGCGCCTCGGCGAGACCCTGTGCGCGGACGGCGTGATCGAGCGGGCCGAGGACGTGTTCTACCTGACCCGCGCCGAACTCGACATCCGCACGCCCCTACAGGATGTGGCTGGCCGGCGGCGGGCCGCCTGGGAGCGGCAGCGGCGCCTGCTGGCCCCCTTGACCATCGGCCGGCTACCCCGGCTGCTCGCCAAGGAGCTCCTCGGCGCCGTGGACGCCGTGCGCACCCCCGGCCCAGCGCCAGAGGACGCCATCGTGGGGCAGCCGGCCAGCCCCGGCCGAGCCGGCGGCCCGGTCCGCATCGTCCACGGACCTGGTGACTTCGACCGCTTCCAACCCGGCGAGGTCCTGGTCGCCCAGGCCACCGCACCCGCCTGGACCTCGCTGTTCGCCCGCGCGGTGGCGGTTGTCACCGACGGCGGCACCCTGGCCGCCCACGCCTCCCTGGTCGCCCGCGAGTACGGCATCCCCGCGGTGGTCGCCACCGGGGATGCCACCACCCGCCTTCGCGACGGCCAAGTGGTGACCGTCGACGGCGGTGCCGGCACCGTCCACCCCCCCGACTGATCAAGCCTCAAGTTCGGGGCGCAGCCCACCGCTCGGGTCTGGTCGGATGATCCCTGTCCGTAACGCTCTCGGGACGGACGGCGGCCACACTGGCGCGTGAACCACGAGGCTTGTGAGGATGCCCGACCGGAGGGCCTGGATGCGCCGAGGACCATGCCAGTGACCCCTGCCGCCCGACTCGCCCGGCCCCGCCGCTGGCCCGGCGTGGTCGCCTGGACGCTGTGGGCGCTGGCCATGGCGGCCTGGCTGGTGATCCCCTGGCTGGATCAGCAGCTGCGCCGTGCCGGCCGGCCCGACCTGACCCAGTGGGACCTCCGCCCAGGGGTTGCCCTGGTGACCGCGGCAACGGTCGGGGCGGTGCTGGCCAGCCGCCGACCCGGCCACCCGGTGGGCTGGCTGCTGCTGGCCCAGGTCGCTTCCAATGTCGCCACCGGGGCTGCTGCCCAGTACCTGGCCTGGGGGCTGCTGCCGGGTGGGCCCCTGCCAGCCACCCGCTCTGTGG
Source organism: Actinomycetota bacterium (assembly GCA_036280995.1). Taxonomy (NCBI): domain Bacteria; kingdom Bacillati; phylum Actinomycetota; species Actinomycetota bacterium. The sequence continues at coordinate 3,812 of DASUPQ010000415.1, forward strand.
CCCTGGCCTACCCGGCCTGCGCCGGTGGCGGGCTGCTCCTGCTCGGCTTCGTCCTGCTGTTGACCCCGACCGGGAAGCTGCCCTCGCCTGGCTGGCGCTGGTGGGCCAGCGCCATGGTGGCCGTGCCGCTGCTGCTGGTGGTGCTGGTGACGCTGGCGCCAGGGTCGGTCGACACTTCCCAGCAGGTGCTCGGCAGCCCCTTCGACTTTCTTGGTCTGGGGGGTGCGCTGCTGGTGGTCAACCAGCTGGCCCTGGCCTTCACCACCCTGGCCGTGGCCGTCTGTGCCGGGTCGCTGGTGGCGCGCTTCCGCCGCGCCCGCGGGGTGGAGCGCCAGCAGCTGCGCTGGGTCGCCTTGGCAGCGGCGCTGCTGGTGGTGGCGGCGGGGGCCGTGCTGGTCGGCCTGGCCCTGGACGCCACCGAGGTGGTCACCTGGGCGATCAGTGTCTGGGTGGCCGGGCTGCCACTGGCCATCGGGGCCGCGGTCCTGCGCTACCGGCTCTATGACCTGGACCGCATCATCAGCCGGACGGTGGCCTACGGGCTGCTCACCCTGCTGCTGGGTGGTGGCTACGCCGCGGTGGTGCTGGGACTGGGCCAGCTGCTCGGCCAGGACTCCAGCCTGGTCGTGGCCGCCGCCACCCTGGCCGTGGCCGCCACCTTCCACCCGGCCCGCCGCCGCATCCAGCAGGCGGTCGACCGGCGTTTCAACCGCCGCCGCCACGACGCCGCCCAGACGATCCAGGCGTTCAGCACCCACCTGCGCGACCAGCTTGACCTGGACACGCTTGGTGCCGAGCTGCTGGCGGTGGTGGACCAGACGATGCAGCCCACCCAGGCATCGCTGTGGCTGCGGCCCTCGCATGCACCGTCCAGCGCGACCGGCGGCCGCGCGGCACGCCAATGATCAACCAGGCGCGCGCCCTAAGATCCGGTTGCTGCAGACGAGCGGAAGGCGACCAGCACGAAGGCGAAGAACCGCCCCAAGTTCCCGGTCCCAGCGCACCTGCAACCGCCTGAAGCAGCTCAGCCACGACAGCGCCCCCGCTCGACCTTCCACTGACCGCCGAGGTTGAGCTGGCCGGCCGCATCGACTGGGGCCCCGCGGCCGGCTGAGCGAAGCTCTTTCTTGTCAAGTGGAGCGGCCCCTGAGGTCCTTGACGACGCGGTACTTGATGTGGGTGACGCCGGGCGCCTCGACCGCGCGCACCTGCGCGACCTGGAGGTCGCCGACGTTCTCGAGCAGCCGCTCACCGTCCCCGAGCGGGGATGGTGGGTCAGCACGAACACCGGTGTATGGAACGGAGGGTCCTCGCCCCACCAGCCGGTCCACGGCGGATCCTGGGGCCAGGGGCCGGGCCCGCCCCCGAACATGTTGCGGCCCATCACGACCGCGCCGACGTTGGCCTGCGCCTCCTCGACCACCGGCGTGCTGGCGTTGACCTCGCCACCCTCCTCGCCCTGCTGCCGGCGCCACACCTCGAGCGGGAAGACCCACTGGTGCAGCTGCAGACCGCCGACGCCGAGCGGGTTCTCCTCACTCTGGTCGGGCCCGGCGACGTATCCGTCGAGCGACACCGCCAGTTGGAACCTGAACGTGCCCATCGAACCCTCCTCGGTTTCCCTGGATCACGGGACGGCCACTCCAGCTGGGTAATCTCTACGAGCCTCTACCACCGCTTCGAACCAGCCCCAGAGCCCATCTGCGTGAGCCCGTCGATGCGGCGCCATAGCGCCGGATCCTGTCAGATCAGCCCCAAAGGAACGAAACGACATCCCAGGGAGGACACACCGTGTCCAGGGACCAACTCGAGAGATCCGAACAATGGTAGACATC
>DASUPQ010000416.1 GCA_036280995.1 Actinomycetota bacterium
GGCAATCTGATCGGCGTCGCGTGATGCACGGCACGGCTGGTCCGCACCGGTGGTCGTCCCGGGCCATCGGGGTGCTCCTGGGTGAGCGGGTCCGGTGGCCGCGCCGGGTACGGGTCGCTTGGCCAGCCGGCCGCGGTTCAGCCACCGACACCGGTGGCCGGCGTGGTGCGATGGGAGCCGAACACGGCGAGACCGACTCACCAGTGAAGGGTACGAGCCCATGACGGTGGCCGGCGAGCATCGGCTCCCCAACCCTGCCGCCAGGCTGTCTGTACACCTGAGCTACCGCGACCCCGGCGCGGCGCTGGACTGGATGGCCAGGGTCGGGTATGACGTGGTGGTCCGGCACGACGACGGCGCAGGCGGGATCGCGGCCGAGGTCGGGTACGGTGACGCCTCCCTCATGCTGGCCGGCACGGACACCGACTACGACATCCCCACGCTGACGGGACGCAGCGTGGGGCGGCGGTGTGTACCTGTGGGTGCCCGCCGCCACCGAGGTCGACGCCAGGCACCAGCGTGCCACCGATGCCGGCGCGCACAGCGTGATCGCGCCCGAAGATACCGCGTGGGGCACCCGGCGGGCACGCGTCCTCGACCCCGAGGGCCACGACTGGAGCATCGGCACCTACCGCCCCAGCGCCCAAGTGGTGAAGCCGCCGATCCTGGCCGTGGCGTCGTCGTCTGCCCGTGCGCGGACTCCACGGTTGCCCGCGAGGTTGTCATCAATCCGCTCACGGTTCTTGGCGGCGAGGGATGACGCCTGCGTGTGGTTGGACCGGCGGGCCGGAGCCGGGGACGTTCGGGCGGCCGGGCCGTGCCGTTGGTGGCCGCGCCGTGGCGTTGGCCGGCCGGGGTGGCCGGTGGTCACCGGCTGAGCAGCCGTACAGGAACCGCGCATGACGCCGAGGTCTACGACGCCTCTGCCCCTGTCGGCTCCGAGGGTGTCCTGCCCCGCTGGTCGCGGCGGCACCCATCGGGCATTTCCGGTGCCCGTCTGCCGTGGCGTCGCCCGGGCCCTGGTGCCATGGGTTCCCGGCCGGGTCAGTGTGGTGGTGTCAGCTCCTCGGCCGCGGTCACCGGATCCCGGTTCAGCCACTGGGCGCCGATGCTGTCGGCGAGGTGCTGGCTTGCGCCGGCACCGGCGATGGCGACCGGCGACACGTGTCCCAGGGCGCTCAGCTCGGTGCTGATGCTGGTGAACCGGTCGGAAGTGGTCGAGGCGAGTACGACGAGCCTGGGCTGCAGCTGCCTGGTGGCGGTGACCAGCTCGGGTATCGGGGTGCTGGCACCGAGGTATCCGACCCGCCAGCCCGTTCGGCTCAGCACGATCCCGCAGATCATCAGCGGCAGGTCGTGCAGCTCGTCGGGCGGACACGCGAGCAGCACCCCGGGGCCGTTGCCCTGCCCCCAGTCACGCGCAAGCCCCGCCAGCCGCCCCTTGAGCAGGTTGCTGGCGAAATGCTCCTGCGCCACGCTCACCTCACCGGCCGCCCACCGCGTTCCGAGGTCATGCAGGTAGGGCAGCACCACGCTGCGCAGCACCGTGCTCGGCGTGAGCTCGGAGAGCAGCCGGTCGAGGACGGCGTCGGCGGTGGGCTCGTCGTACGCGTCCAACGCATCCCGCAACGCCTGCGAGGACTCGCTCACCAGGTGCTGCAGCCCGGCCGTCGGCACCGCGACGGGTCGTGCGGCATGCTCCTCGGCCAGCGTCGCCTGGGCAGCCTGGGCCGGTGACAGCCCGGCTCGCAGGTAGCCCTGCATCCGCCGGACCCGGTTCTCGTCGCGGGCGGAGTAGAGGCGGTACCCGCCCGCGGACCGGATCGGCTCGAGCACGCCGTACCGGTTCTCCCAGGCCCGCAGGACGTGGTCGCTCACACCGAGCCGGCGGGACAGCTCGCCGATCCGCACCAGGGCAGCGTCGTCTGGACGCTCCATCCTGCACCAGCCCCCAATCCCTAGACAAACATTGACACTATGCGCCGCCATGTCTAGCATTTGTTAGACAAACTCTAGACACACCTCCGGCGGCTTGACCAGAGCAGCGAAACGGTGATCCCACATGCGACAGACTCTCATCCCCCGCGCACTCGGTTTGGCGACGCTCGGGTACGGCGTCTACACACTCGGGCGACCGGGCTCGGTGGTGCGCGCCGCCGGGCTGGAGCCGGATGCCCCGGCGGTGTCCGCGTCCGGCCGGGTGCTGGGCAGCGTCATCGGTGCGCGGGACCTGCTGTCGGGGTTGGCGATTCTGACCGCCCCGGCCGGCGGGCCGCTGGTGGCGGCGGTGGCCGCCCGGGTGGCCTGCGACGCCAGCGACGTGATCGGCTTCGGGGTCGCCGCGCCACGAGCGTCACGGGCGAAGGTGACCATGGTCGCCGGCGCCTGGGGCCTGCTCTGCGGTGGGTCGATCGTGTTCGCCGGCGGCCGCCGATGAGCCGGGCCGCTCCGAGCGTCGCCGTGATCGGGTCCGGGGTGGCCGGGCTGACCGCGGCGTACCGCCTTGCGGGCAGCCACCGGGTCACGCTGTTCGAGGCCGACCACCGCCTGGGCGGCCACGCCCACACCCATCAGGTGACCGACCCGGCCGGCCACCACCGCGCCGTGGACTCCGGCTTCATCGTGCACAACGACCGGACCTACCCGCAGCTGCGACAGCTCTTCGGCGAGCTGGGCGTCGCCACCCGGCGCGCCGAGATGAGCATGAGCATCACTGACGAGGCGAGCGGGCTGGAGTACGCCGGCGGCAAGGGGTTGCCCGGCGTCTTCGCCCAGCGCCGACGCGCCCTCGACCCGCGGTTCCTGTCGGTTCTTGCGCAGGTGCGCAGCTTCCATCGCCGCGCTCGCCGCTTCCTGCGGCGCACCGACGACAACGACCAGACCACGTTCGCGGAGTTCCTCGCGCAGGAGGGCTTCTCAGCGCGGTTCATCCGGCTGTACGCCGTACCCCTGGTCTCCTGCGTCTGGTCGGCCGGCAGCACGACGGCGCTGCTGTACCCCGCGCGCTACCTGCTCCGGTTCCTGTCCCACCACG